>CAISOQ010000203.1 GCA_903887095.1 uncultured Flavobacteriia bacterium | reverse complement strand
GTAAACGCCCTACTGGTTTGGGCAGAGCTCGTACCTATTGATCCTACATAGTCATGTAAAATCCAGATACCATTCCCCATTTGAGAGGCAGACCAAGATCCAGGATTGGTTGTGTAACCAGCAGCTCCCCCGGCCTCAGCGACAATAAATACATTCAAGTATTTATTCCCTGGCCATTGACCATTGTAGACATCATTCCCATTAACAACCGCTGTGACCTGCGCACTACCATTGCTCCCATCGTAACTAAGTGCATTTACTGTTCTCGTTATTCCTTTGAAACATGCTCCATTTGGGGCTTTCGTCGCCAAAACAAATTCAACTTCCACATCAGACGGCATACCTTGAAAAACAGATTGCACTGTCGCTGCATCCGCATTTAACAATCTAAAATCTCTATTTAGTATTTCTACTTGATCAAGGATTTGCTCATCACTGATATTTTCAACGCCATTGTTATGCAAAACGTGAAAAACGATGGGAATTTTATAAACTACTCCTTTTTCAGTTGATTTATATTGCATGGCTGCTTGTTGATCAGCCTGGTCTTTCAACCAAGACTTCATGAACTCTGGATTTTGTTTGAGTTCATTCATTTTTTTGTGCGTTACACAATATTCTACATTCTCACCTTGACGCACATTATCCATATCAATTTTACGAGCTGGCATTTGGCTGAACAAAGCGGTATAGGAGAATAGACCGATTAAAAGAGCTGTTCTTTTCATATAATTTAGCTTGATTTTGCTTAATTAAAAACGTTCTAAAATACTAAAAGGTTTGAATGAGGCAAAATATAAATTCCTTGAACGGCAAATATGGTATTCAAAAGGCCAACTAACCTTTGATTTTGAAAGAACCTCTTTAAGGAAGAGGCATTGAAAACTTAATTCCCTAATTCGTTGATGGAATGAACTACTTTTCCATCAAAGGGAAGTGCAAGAAATCGCACTATTTTTAATGCAACTTCATTCGGCGCTAACAACTGTTTATTTTCGTGCATACCTTGAAACTTAGCCACATCAGAAAAATCCTGTTCACTTGCTGAACGAATTGCCTGCTGCATAGGTGTATCGACAACTCCCGGAGCGATCGAATAAACTTTTAAAGAGCGTGACATTTCTAGCTCCTCTAAATAGATACTTTCAGAAAAACGATCAAGAGCAATTTTTGAAGCGCAATAGGTTGCCCATGATGGTATAGCTCGATTTGCGGCACCCGAGCTAATATTCAAAATAGCGGTTCTTTTTTTTACAGGAATCTCTTGGAGAAATTTCTGACATAGCAACATAGGAGCCAAAGCATTCACGGTCATTACCTTTTGTATCTGATTTGAGTGCTGATCCATGATTCGTTTCAGAGGACCTAAAACTCCTGCATTGTTTATCAATGTACAGCCTTCCTCATCGGGGATAAATTTAAATTGTTCGATGAATGAAGGATCTTTCAAATCACAATGTATGAACTCAAAGTTTGGGTGTTCAATATTGTTTCGGCGACCCAATCCAATAACACTGTTGCCTTCATTTAAAAACGACTCGGCGAGCGCTTTTCCTAAGCCACTTGAAACACCTGTTATGTAGACACGCATAAGATCAATTAAGCCAACGCTTGCTCAAGGTCCGCAATCAGATCTTCAACATCTTCCACTCCAACACTCAGTCTTAACAGATTATCGACAACTCCCGCTTTTTCTCTTTCCTCTTTTGGAATGGAAGCATGGGTCATTGTAGCCGGATGATTGATTAAAGATTCTACGCCACCCAAAGACTCAGCAAGGGAGAATATTTCAAAAGAAGATGCCACTTTAAAAGTGTTTTCTATCGATTTATCTTTTAAAACAATTGAAATCATTCCACCGAAATCACGCATCTGCTTTTTAGCAATCTCATGATTTGGGTGCTCGGGAAAACCAGGCCAATAAACTTTCTCGATTTTTGGATGGTTTTTTAAGAATTCAGCTATGATTCTACCATTGTAACAATGACGCTCCATTCGAAGATGTAGCGTTTTTATGCCTCTCAAAACAAGAAATGAATCCATAGGGCCGGGATTCGCACCTGAACTGTTCAGAATAAAATATAGTTTTTCGTGCAACTCTGCACTGTTAGTGATCAATGCACCCATGACCACATCGGAATGTCCACCAAGGTATTTTGTAACAGAATGCATAACAATATCAGCTCCCAAATCCAGCGGATTTTGCAAGTAGGGAGATGCAAACGTGTTGTCCGCTACCATTACAATTCCTTTCTCTTTCGCAATTTTTGCACAAGCCGCGATATCGATGATCTGCATGGTCGGATTGGTAGGTGTTTCAGCCCAAATCAATCGTGTGTTTTCGTTGATATAATTGTGCAAATTGCTCGCATCTGTTAAATCAATAAAATGAAATTTGATGCCAAATTTTTCGTAAATCTTCGTAAACAAGCGGTAGGTGCCACCATAAAGATCATCGCCGGTAATAACCTCATCGCCTGGAGAAAGCAATTTCAATACGGCATCTGTAGCAGCTACACCACTGCTAAATGCAACGCAATGTTTTCCGTTTTCTAATGCTGCCAACGCATCTTGCAAAGCTTCTCTCGTAGGATTTTTACCACGTGCATAACCAAACCCTTTATTCACTCCCGGTGCTTCTTGCACATAAGTAGAGGTTTGATAAATGGGCGTCATAATCGCGCCAGTCGTTGGGTCTGGTTGAACACCAGCATGTATGGCTTTAGTGCCAAACTTCATCTTCTTATCGTTGCTCATGTTTTAATTTCCTTTTATCACTTTAATTTGCACTTTTCTGTCCATTCTCTTTTGTTCTTCGCTGTATGAACCTTTATACAGTGACTTTTCCTCACCATAATAGTAAACAGTCACTTTTTGTTCAAGGTAACCTGCGTCAACAATTTTTCGCATGAGGGTTTCAGCACGTTTCTTTGAAAGAATCAAGTTGTAATCTAAACTTCCATCTCTATCTGTATTTCCTACAACTATGAATGTTACTGATACACCTTGTTTTTTAATGTCCGCCATAAATTTATCGAACTTTTCTTGCTCAGTGGTGGAAATATTGGATTGATCTGAATCAAAATAAACGTTCAATTCTTTTATTACTGTTTTATTTTCCATCACCTTGTTGAGCTGATCTCTAGATGTCAGTACGTTTCGAATAGTATCATTATTGCTTAATACTTTTATTTGGGAATTGGTGTGATTCGGATCTAATTCAACTTTTTTGTCATTGATTTTGTCAATGTTGTTTTTATCAACTGGACAACCATTGTTATAGACTGAACCCGCTAAATCCGGACATTTATCCACATTATTGGAAACTCCATCCCCATCATTGTCCATGCAGCAACCTGGGTTCTCAAATGGGCAACCGTTGTTCAATTCAATACCTGGTTCATCTGGACATTTATCAGCCACATCGATTACACCATCGTAATCTCTATCTGGGCAGCCCAAGTGAACACCCAATCCTTTAACCTCAGGACAGCGATCGTTCATATCAATGATGCCATCACCATCCGTATCTGGACAACCTCTTGTTGTCAATGGTCCCTGATCATAAATACAGTAATCTTCCTTGTCTGGAATGCCATCACCATCGGTATCAGGACAACCATCTAACGACAATAAACCAGGATCACTCGGGCATAGATCTCTCAAATCTGAAACCTTGTCTTTGTCTTTGTCAGATGGTGTTTTGTAGCGAACACTGTAGGACGCGCCAATGTAAAAACTTCTGGTTAAAGAAGACTTTTGGCCAAACATGAATAGGATGTTATTCGATCCTATAAAAGCTGAATATCCATAGAGGCTTAATCTACCTGCAACTCCGACATAAAACTTACCATTTCCCATTTGAGAAATCGGCATCATTACGGAATACATTTCCTTTTCAATTCTTGGCGTAATTGTTTGTACAAAAACATATTTTGCTTTGGTTGGGTCTTTCGGACCTCCCAAAGGAATTGACATGTTGTAATTGAAATAAATGTTCCTTTTATAATGATAATCCGCACTTGCGTGAAACATCGTTGGCATTGACATTCTGAATTTAGTTTCTTGAGTTGCAGACTTTGTTCCAGAAAGGGCCATTGCTTGAATTGGACCATTCGGGAAAAACAAGTTGTTTTCAACATCATATAATTGACTGGCATCAACATTGACAGTTGGAACGGTAAAATTTGACGTTGCTGTGTCTTTGACAAACTTAATGAAACCTATGTCGGTAATTGACGCCGCGAACTTCCACTTGTATTTATTCATGTCATATTTGACGAGTTCTTTTTTTCCATCCATTTCATAGTATTGTTCACGAAAATCAGGGCGGATTTCATAGGTAACACCGAGATCAAAACCAATTCCTCGGTTTTTATATTTAGATTGGGCTGTACCAAAATCACTTCCATAAGATGCATCTAGATTGGTGATCGTTGCAGAAGGATATGTAGAATCCGTAAAATTTATCGTTCCACTATTGGCATAAAAATAATTTGTGCGCAACCCATTCAAAATTTTTAATGTGGCGCCTGCTTTTAATAGCTCAGGACCTTTGTCAAATATTGTTTTTGCATAGCTGAATGCATGTTCTGTAAAACGCAAATTACTAATAGAAAATCCCGTCATGTCTTGCGCTACATTTATTTGATTGGGATAGTAATAGTTTGCTGCATTTTCGTTCCATGTTTCTGGAATCCCACGTTGATTTGAAAATGTTCTGAAACGAAAATTATACGCAATTGCATTTTTGTGATCAATTTCATATTTCAAGCCTAAAATATTGGCATCCAAGGTTCTATTTTGATAACCATTCTTTTTTCCATCAATAAGCCTTCCTTTGTAATTATCAGCATTATAGATTGCGTAATCCCTTGCAAAAAAGTTGCTTACATACGAACTTCCATAGTCTGTTGTAATGGCAAAGCTTGTTTTGGAATCCACAATGGAAGATGGGTTGTACAGGCCATAATCAGAACCTACATAATTATCGTGAATGATTCCTGTATTGGTTGGCTGAGCAAAAAGTTGAAATACTAACAGCCCAAATAAGCAAAACAAAAGTGATTTCATGAAACTTAATTTTTGTCAAAGTTAGGAATCTTTGCGGACGTTAGGAAATCACTTTAAAAATGAGTAAAACACTGCTTTTAGTGGTTCTTAGAAGATAAGTTTTCTTAATTTTAGCTTCGCATGACTGCAGTTAGTGAGAAGATTAAAACAATGCTTGAGGCTGGAACGGATTTCAACAAGAATGATGTCCTTGTTCACTTGTCAACTTCAAAAATTCTTCCTTTTTCGTTGGGTGCAATTTATAACTCCAAAGATCGGACTTTAAAAAATTTACTAGACACTGCCAAACGCTTAGAGAAGGAAACGGGGAGCTATCCACTTTGCATTTCAAAAGGAACTATCCTTTGGAAGAAAGGGGGGGAATCAATCCTTACCCCGCTGCTTTTAACTCCCTGTAAAGCTCATATCAACAAAATAAGTGGCGAAGTTAGCATCGAAATAAAGGAAGAGGAGGGATTTGTCAACCCCTATTTAGTGAGTAGGTTAAAAAACGAGTTCGAACTTCAAGTTGAAGAAAATTTCATATTGGAGGTATTAATCAACATTCTTCACAAGGCTGGTTTTGATCAATTGGATACTCAAACTTGTTTTATTGGCAATTTTCATCACCATCGTTATGATATTCTTCGAGAGCTAGAAGAATTGGTAATAGCAGATGATCACGCTGCTCTTGAAGAGCTGTTCGGAGAAGCAGGTATTTCTCAAAATTCCTCCATGAATCCATTAAGCTCCTCTTTTCTTGAACCTGCCGACCCGGATCAGCTTACCGTGTTTGAAAAAATAAATGAGCACCATCTTGTAATTCAAGGTCCACCAGGAACGGGAAAAACCCAAGTGCTGACCAACCTCATTGGAAAAATATTACATGGTAATCAAACGGCTTTAATTGTATCGGAGAAACGCGTTGCACTTGAGGTATTGGTGAAAAAAATGCGGCAACTTGGATTAGAAAATTTTAGTTTTATTGCTTCTTCAACAACTCGTTCGCTGGATTTATTGGCCGACCTTAAAAGCAATTGGCAACGTCTGGAACAGCGCGAACCAAAGAAAGAAAGTTCATATATTGTATCGAATCAGTTAATTGAAGGACTGCAACAGACATTGGATACACTTCAAAAAGACAACCTAATTGGTGGAATTTCTTACGCAGAATTTATAGCGCACTCCGCAAACATTCCGTTTCATAACTCTATTTTTTCGAGCAATCTACCAAGTATCAAAGAATGGCTAAGGGTCCGCGAAACGATTGAAAACATCTATAAAAAAAACATCAATGAGCCGCTGAGCTCTTTGACTGCATCATACATTTATTCGCCACAGTTTTCTCAAGTAGACCTTCGAATCAAAGAGTGGTTGAAAGAGTTGGATGATCTTTCCATCTTGTTTCAATTACAAACGTGGGGTGATGTTTCCAAAGCAATGAAACTTGCAGCTTTGTCACATTTCTATGGGTCTGCCACTTTTAAAAAATACGCGGAACTCTTAAACCCTGAAACAAAAAAACACAAGCGCTTTTTGAACATTAGCAAAAAGTACCTCAAGGTCGCGATTGAGATAGAAGGATTGGAAAGCATTGTTGGAAACTGGAAACAACTACCCACTGAAGAAGAACTTGATGTGTTAAAAGTTCAAAGTATTAAAACGGGCTTTTTAAACACAAGGAAATTCAAGCGTGCATGGACAAAGTATTCTACTTTAACGAACGATAAGGCAATTGAATTAATAGAAAAGCAACTTCATTTCTATCAATTAAAAACTAATTTACAAAAACATAGGCTCGAATTGTTGGAGCTAGGCATTGAAGATCCAATCAATGAAATTCCTTTTATAAAGCAACAATTGGCTCATTATTCAACAGCAGATGAACGAGTCTGGATAGCCTTAAGTGAAGACCAACGCAGTGCATTAGCGGCTTCGAACAATTCGTTGAACACCCTCTATTCAAATTTGAAAACCTACTTTCGACTGAAAGAAGATCAAGATTTAAAATCAATTTTAAATTCACTTTTATTGAATTTTGAACGAATTGTTCAATCGATCAATGAAACGGAAACTATGACAGATCAGGTCCTCAAGCACCTGGGAGAATTTGCTTCATTTGAACACTATGAAGCAGCTGTCTATAAAAGTAGTTACGTGAAATTTATTGGACAATTTCCATCTTTTGAGAATTTCACAGCTGAAAAAATGCTGGAGAAATGTGGTGCCATTTTCACAGAGCAGGAAAGAGAATCCAAATTGCTTGTGAATGAAATTATCTTGAAGCAATTCGAGCTATTCAATCGCTATCAAGGCATTTTGAAAACAACCCCAAATAAACTTTCGGAGGAGGAAAAAATCTTTAGAAGTGAGTTGAAAAAAGGAAAAGCCATTTTGGTTAAAGCATTTTCAAAAACAAGAAACTTACCAACCCTGCGTGAACTTTTTGCTTCTGAAGCTCGACATTGGATTACACTTTTGAAACCTATTTGGCTCAGTAATCCAGCGCAAGTTGCAAAGCATTTCCCACTTCAAAAAGACCTGTTTCAGCATTGTGTTTTCGACGAGGCAAGCCAGATACCACTTCAAAATTCCTTGGGTTCGATTTATCGTTCCAAACATATCACAGTGGCGGGTGATGGACAACAAATGTCACCGAGCAATTATTTCAATTCAACATCTTTTGAAACAATTGATTTATTGCACCAGGCGGGATTTTATTGGAAAAATGTCTGGCTAAAACACCATTATAGAAGCGAACACCCTGGATTGATTGCCTTTTCCAATAAACATTTTTACAAGGATGAGTTACTAGCCTTTCCAACCGTAAAAAGTGAAAAAAATCCTGTCGAAGTGCACTGCATTGAAGGGGTTTATTTGCAAGGTGAAAATCCTACTGAAGCAAAAGCAGTTGCAAAGAAAATAGAAGCGCTGATTGATCTTCCAGAAACGCTTGGTGTTGTCGCGTTTTCTGAATCACAACTCGCTATTATTTATGAAGAATTGTCTGAAAAAAAGAAGGGTATTTTATCCGAAAGGATAGAGAACGACACCGCTTTTTTTAAAGCTTTAGAAAATGTTCAAGGCGATGAATGTGATTATTTGGTAATTAGTTTTGGTTACGGTAAAGATGCTGAAGGAAAATTTCATCATCGTTTTGGGCCACTTTCACAAAAAGGAGGAGCACGACGTTTGAACGTATTGTTTTCAAGAGCCAAAAAGCACATAGACTTTTTCACATCTGTAAAAAGCAGTGATTTTCGATTGAGTATCAATGAAGCCACAGATTTGATACGTCGCTATCTTCAAGCAGCTGAAGCTGATGAATTCAATCAATCAGAAAATTTCTTTTTTGAAAAAATGAATGCCAGACGAGAAAAGAATACAATCATTTTTTCACAGCCGTACCAAACGTTTAAAAGTGCCCAAGAACTTTTGACAATTGTCAGAGTGCTCAAAAACCGCGGATGGGAACTAAAATTTCAAGGTTAAATTACACACTCTTAATGCGCATCCAACCAATTATCGCCTAAGTCAACTTGCACTTCGGTTGGGACACCAATATCAACTGCATTTTCCATCGCATCTTGAACCAATACTTTCATTTCATCGATCTCTGACTTCAGCACGTCAAATACCAATTCATCATGCACCTGAAGAATCATTTTTGACTGCAATTTGCGTTTCTTCATTTCCTCTTGCACTTTAACCATCGCCATTTTAATAATATCGGCAGCAGAACCCTGAATAGGAGCATTCACAGCATTTCTTTCGGCAAAACCTCTAACAACGGCATTGGCGGAGTTGATGTCCGGCAAATACCTTCTTCTTTTTGATAGCGTTTCAACATAACCGTTTTCTCTTGCTTCATGCACAATAGAATCCATGTATTTTTTCAAAGCAGAAAATTGTTCAAAATAACTATCAATAATGCCTTTTGCTTCCGTTCTAGATATATTTAAACTCTGAGATAATCCAAAAGCAGACTGCCCGTAAAGAATCCCAAAATTAACAGCTTTGGCCGCGCTTCGCTGATCTTTGGTCACCTCATCCATAGGGGTATGAAACACTTTCGATGCTGTTGAAGTATGGATATCAAAGCGATTTTTGAAGGCTTCTATCATGTGTTCATCTCCACTCAAGGCTGCAATGATTCTCAACTCAATTTGCGAATAATCCGCTGCCATTATCACATGGTCTTTGTCACGTGGAATAAATGCTTTTCTAATTTCCTTTCCCTTGTCTGTTTTAATTGGAATATTCTGCAAATTTGGATTGTTCGAACTCAATCGACCCGTTGCAGTAACTGTTTGCATAAAGTTCGTATGTACACGCCCATCTATGCGATCTGTCATCGTTGGTAACGGATCTACATAAGTACTTTTTAACTTGCGCAGTTGGCGGTACTCAAGTATCATCAGAATAATTGGGTGTGTCTTCTCATGCTTTACAAGCACATCCTCAGAGGTAGCATATTGCCCTGTCTTCGTTTTTTTCGCTTTTGGATCGATCTTTAAGTGATCAAAAAGCACTTCCCCGAGTTGTTTCGGAGAATCAATATTGAACGTAATCCCAGCTTCTTCCTTGATTCGAGCATCGAGATCAACGAGTGTTTTTTCCAGTTCGGTGGAATACTCCTTCAGACCTTTCACATCAATAGCAATGCCTTCCTGCTCCATGTTTTTGAGGACATCAACCAACGGCATCTCGATTTTGTAAAATAAATCCTTTAAATGTTCCTTCTGAATTTCAGGCTCAAAAAGTTGCTTCAATTGGAAGGTAACATCCGCATCTTCGCAAGCATAATCTGATACTTCTTCGGGTTTGAGGTCACGCATATTCCCTTGCCCTTTTCCTTTCTTGCCAATTAATGTTTCTATCGAAATAGGCTTGTATTTCAGGTAAAATTCAGAAAGAAAATCCATGCTTTGTTTTGATTCCGGATTGATCAAATAATGTGCAATCATGGTATCAAACGTTGGCGTTGCAACTTCCATTGCATAACGATGAAGCACCTTCAAATCATACTTAATATTGTGGGCAATTTTCTCGATTTGTTCAGATTGAAAAAATGGAGCAAACTCATGTACAATACTTTTAGCTGCTTCAAAATCAGCAGGAAAGGCTACATAAAAAGCCTCGCGTGCTTTGTACGAAAAAGACATTCCAACTAAATCAGCATGCATTGCATCTATATCTGTTGTTTCTGTATCAAAACAAACCTGCGCTTGTTTCAATAGGATATCGAGCAATTCTTTGCGTTCTTCCGGTGTTGTAATAAGGTGGTAGCTCGGTTTTTCAGTAGCTATGGTTTTATATTCTGCTGTAGGAGTCGGATCTTGGTCGACCAACATACTTTGCACACCAAACAGATCCAATTGTCCAGAGTCTTTTGGAGAGGGAGATGATGGGGAAGCAGTTACTACAATTTCTTCACCGATCACTCTTCGGGCAAGGTTTCTGAATTCCAGTTCTGTGAATATTTCTTTGACCTTTTCTGTATCTACATCACACATAATGAGCGCCTCTTCGTCAAATTCGACGTCCAAATCGATGATAATGGTTGCAAGCATTTTTGAAATTCGACCCTGCTCTGCAAAGTTGATGACATTCTCTTGCTGCTTTCCTTTTAGTTCATGAGCATTGGCAATGATATTTTCCATTGATTCGTATTTCTGAATCAATGCTTTTGCTGTTTTTTCTCCAATTCCTGGAATTCCTGGAATGTTGTCTGAAGCATCTCCCCACAAGCCTAAAATATCTATTACTTGAAGTGGATGTTTGACCTCAAATTTTTCGCAAATTTCTTTCACCCCAAGAATTTCAGCTGGTGCACCACCTCTTCCTGGTTTGTACATAAAAATCTTATCAGAAACCAACTGTCCGTAATCCTTATCAGGCGTCATCATGTAGGTTGTATACCCCTTTCTTTCGGCAATTTTTGCCACGGTTCCAATCACATCATCGGCCTCATACCCATCCACTTGTAATACGGGAACTTTAAATGCTTCGATAATTTGTTTGATAGGCTGTATCATCGAACGAATGTCTTCCGGCATTTCTTCTCGGTGTGCTTTGTATGCTTCAAAATCTGCCTGGCGATGAACCGATCCTCCTGGGGGATCAAATACGACGGCTAAATGCGTTGGTTTTTCATTCTTAATCACATCGATCAAAACATTGGTAAACCCAAATGCTGCAGATGTGTTTTGCCCTTTTGAATTAATTCGAGGATTCTTTGCAAAAGCAAAATAAGCTCTGTAGATCAATGCGTAAGCATCAAGAAGGAAGAGTTTTTTATCGGTATTTTGAGATAACATTTTTTTGTGGCTCTTAGTTAGTGCGTGTTGCAAAGCTATTTGAAAATTACATCAACGCAATTAAATAAGTTCGATTATTCTATAAATGAAGAAATCTTTATTTTAAAAGCGAATCAATACTTTACTCCCATGACAAACCCTAGAATGAATTTTATACATATTCTAAAGGTTAATTAATTATGGAGTCTTAAAATCGTTCTTGATTATTAAAAAAGCTGGCCCATCTGCGAAAGATGGGCCAGTATAAAAAATCGATAAAATTATCTTAAGTCAATTAAAAGCCATTTAAGAACTACGGTGCACAACTACAAGTTTGGCTGAATCTTGGTGCGAAAAGAAGGAAATCGTCCACATTTACAACACCATCATGATTAAAATCAGAAGTACATCCAGTGCATGAAGATCCAAATTGAGGGGCGAATAATAAGAAATCATCGACATCCGTTATTCCATTATTGTTTAGATCAGGTTTATCACAATTAGCAAGAACCTTTGCAGGAGTTGAATATGTGCATCCGTTAGCATCGGTGATAGAAACTGTATAGGTGCCATAGTCTCCAGTTGTGATTGTTGAACTTGTTGCACCGTTTGACCAACTATAAGATGCTGGGTTCGAAATTCCCGATACACTCAAAGAAGTACTTGATCCTGGACAGAATGTATTTGATACTGCTGAAATGGTGGGATTTAGTATCAAACAATTTATTTGATATGTAGTAACTGTGCTGCTAACTTCATTTGATACTACCACAAGAGGAAGCCCGTTTGGACTGCTCGCTGCATCAATGAAAATAATACCCTCTGCACCACGATCACCTGTAGATGCCTGTCTATTATTGATATAGGTTACATACTGAGGAGCTGCAGGATTTGAGATGTCATAAACCATTACTCCACCAATACGCTCTAATACAATGAAAGCGTACGTTTTACTACCTAACTTACCTATTGCAACTCCTTCTGGTTCAGGGCCTTTGTCGTCACTTCTATTTTTGAGCGCACCTGTTCCAACTGTATTCGACATATTAAAGAACGAACCATAAGTGGGATGATTGAATGTGATTTTTTCCAATTCATTTTTACTATCATAAACCAAAGGATTCGCAGCAGCTGGATTCCAAATACTGAACGATCTAGCACCATAAACATGGATTTGATCGATGTCTCCATCACCGTCCGTATCTCCGGTTTTATTTGTAGCATTCAATCTTCCCAAAAGTGAGTTATTTTTCCATTCAGTCGCATTCGGATAAGCAGTTGCATCAAGTGTCAAACCTGAAATTCTTGATTCCTCAGAAAAACCAGAATATGCTCTGGAATCACCTTCATTCGCAGTGACAAGATAATTGACTCCATTTACAGAGTAATGCGCAATAGCATCAGGCAAGTACATTCCTTTCACAGGAAAAGATGAAAAATTGGTAGCAAAGGAGTTGTCAGATGCATCTATCGTATTCTCCGCGAGGTTGTGGTCTTTATAACCAAGTGGAATAAGTTTCGTAATCGTATTGGTGAAAAGATTTATTTCAGCTAAGGCGTTATTTTCCTGTAAAGTTACCCATGCCGTGGAATCATTTGGAGAAATCGTAATGTATTCTGGTTCAAAATCCTGAGCAACTGATGCGTTCAATCCAAAAATTCTAATTCCCTGAGCTTTTAAAGTAGCTACTTGACTATTGTAGGAAGTAAAGCCTATGGTAGTTACGGATGGACTAGCTAAACCAGCACTAATATCGATAATACTAACAGAGCCCTCGGGGTCATTCGTATAAGCAGCATTTGGTTCACCCTCATTTGCTGTAAGAACCTTAGTGCCTGCATGGTTAAAGACAACCATATCCGGCATAGCTCCCACTTGCGCTTCGCTGATGTATGCTCCTGCCGTATCTATAAATACAACTTTTCCATTTGCTTGTTTATCTGATAATCCTTCCAATGCTAAAGCTACTTTCCCATTGCTTGCGTACACACTATTGATGGAACCAGAAAAAGGAGCATTGGCCAAGTTGATAGATCGAATCAACGTTGGACTGGAAGGGTTGGTATAGTTTAAAATATCCAGACGGTTGGCTACACTGTTAGCTATAAATAATCGTTTACTCACTGAGCAGTAGGCTGAAATTTCAGCAGAATTTGTTCCTGTCGCACCGTTACTGAAACTAGACAATTGAGTTAGCGTGAAGGCGTTGGAAGGCGTTGGAATCGGAGAGTCATTATCTCTGATATACAATGTGTGTTGTTTAATTCCTGACGTGGTTATTGCAGCGCCATTTGCATTTGTGAGCTGACATATCAAATACTCATCTGATTCTGCGTCAGCATCATTATTTAAGGTTAAATCAAACCCTATCAATTGATTGAGAACAGCATTTGCAGGAATAGAAAGTGTCGATGATGCAATAGTATAATCTGATCCATTCGTTGCGTTGCTCACGCTTGAAAGAGACAAATCAACTGTTCCGGGAGCGTTCCCAACAGCTGTCACTTTGAGCCAGATCTTGACTGTCCCGCCGTTTTCAGCAATGGTAGTATCAGCTTTCGCAAAGGCAACAGTATGCATCAAGTCGTTATCAGTAATAGTAACAGAAAGTGGCGCAATTGAAATCCCATTGTATACAACATCAGCAGATGTTGCCGCATAACTTATACTTCCTGAGTGAATTCCTTCTACAACATTATCGTTAACTGCTGATACTGTAACCGTTTGTGGCGAATTCCAATTCGAAGAAGTGAATGTCAAACTTGAAGGTGAAATACCTACTTGAGAATTTGGTGTTCCAGAAACAATAACATCGGAAGTTGGTGATGAACTTAAAGCCACTGTGTAAGAATCAGTTGCACCGCCTTCTGTTACAGCATTTCCACCCGACGTTGGAGTAATTACCACAGATGCTAAATCATTATCGGTAATGGTAATGTCCTGCGTGATTGTTGAACCCAAAGTCAAACCAACAGAAGGGTTTGATATGGTCAAGGTTGCTGTCTCTGTTCCCTCAATAAGAATGTCATCTATTATACTAATTGTAACGGATCCTGTCGTTGAACCTGATGGAATAGTAATGGTCGTATTTGAAAGGTTATAGTCTCCTGATGCAATTCCACTACCACTCACTGCAAGCGAAACGGTTTCATCTACACTTACTGCAGACGAAGCTGTGACTGTAATAGTGATTGATGGCGCACTTGCCTCACTCGCACTTGTCGCACTCACGCTAAGGTTTACAGTTATTGGGCAGGTTGGAAGCACTGTGAACGTCCAGTCAGAGTTTGATAAAGTCGTTGCACCTGTTGAATTCCAGTTAGTTGTTGTATTACCAATTGCATTTAACAATTCTGATTTACAACTCGTATACAATGCCCCTGAAGTAGTGTATCTCATAGCGACACCCGATGGAGTAATCGCAGATACACCTGTTGATAAAGTTGACGGCACAGCACTTGTTGACGATCCAATTTTGGCAAAATAGATAAACGCATCTGGAGTCGATGATGTTATAGCTGATGCAGTATAAATGTAGATTTCCTCATTGTTGTTGCCCAAACCCGAGTTAGTATTGCTCCAGTCGTAAGTAGATGCATTCACTGCTGTATTGCTACCATATGGTAAGTTAATGACTGTACCAGCCGCAATAGTTTGGCCGGATTTTACAGTAAATGACCCTTCACCCTCAGATAAATCAGTGAATGAAGTTGAGGAAGAAGATGCTAATTCATTGTCATTAACGTAGAACGTGGTACCAGCAGAAAGATCCTTCAGAATAAGGATTGAAAAATTGTCTGGAGAACCATTGGTATTGTATCCAATTACTGCGATGTCGCCAGTAACCAATGTAGTTTGAGCTCTTAGCTCCGTAACAGCAAAGAATGATACAAACAAACAACTTAATCCAATTATGGAATTTTTAACAGATGAATTGTTGTACCTGACCAGATAAGAATTAATTCTTGTTCGAATAAATAAAGAGAGAAACGATTTCATTTTACAGTTTTTTAAAACACTGCGAAATAATTGCTTCTAAAACATCTAAAGATTAAGGCTTGATTATGCCTGCTTTAAAAGTTTATCTCAAATTAATTAATTCAAGATGATTGCTTTGTTAAGAGAATAATTAAAAGTTAACTCCAATTCGTGCCTTCTTTCGAATCTTTAACGGTAATCCCGGCAGCGGCTAATCCATCTCGGATCTTATCGGAGGTTGTCCAATCTTTGTTGGTGCGCGCTTGCTGTCGCAATTCGAGCACTAGGTCCATGACAGGTGCTAATTTGGAATCACTATTTGCAACTCCTACCTGAAGTCCAAGCACGTCGAGAACGAAAGCCTTCATTTCCTTTTTCATTAGGTCTCTATCCGTCGCAGAAAGTGTTTCTTTTCCGTCGTTCACCAAATTGATTCGACGAACTGCTTCAAACAAATTTGCAATAAGCATGGGAGCATTGAAATCATCATCCATGGCATTGTAAAAAGAATCCACGATTGATTTTACATCAAATGAGGATTCAGCTGAAGTATTAAGTTTATCCAATAACATCATCGCATCAGATAAACGGGTGTAACCCTTTTCCGCTGCGTCCAAAGAATCTTGTGAAAGATCCAAGGTACTTCTGTAATGCGCCTGCATCATGCAAAAACGAAGAACATTTGGACTGTACGGTTTATCAAATAATTCAGTGGTTCCCTCAACAATCTCCTTTGGTAGAAAGTAATTCCCGAAAGACTTACTCATTTTCTGTCCGTTGACATTGAGCATGTTGGCGTGCATCCAGTATTTCGCAGGATTACAACCCAATGAACCACAACTTTGAGCAATCTCGTCCTCGTGGTGCGGAAATTTTAAGTCCATGCCGCCGCCGTGAATATCGAAATGTGAACCGAGGTATTTGGTACTCATTGCCGTGCATTCGATGTGCCAACCGGGATTGCCATCTCCCCATGGAGAACGCCAGATTTGCATGTCTTCTGGATTGGCTTTTTTCCACAAAGCGAAATCCGCAAAAAAACGTTTTTCGTCCTGTGCATTCAACGTACGTGTTTCTTCAGCGAGTTCATCTACTCTGCGACCACTTAAAATACCGTATTCGTATTTCTCACTGTATTTTTTTACATCAAAATACACGGAACCATTCACCACGTAAGCAAAACCATTTTCTAGTATCTGCTCAATTAATTCAATCTGTTCTTGAATGTGGCCGGTAGCTGTAGGTTCAATCGAAGGTGCCAACATATTGTAAATACGCTGCAATTCCTGAAATTTCACGTTGTACTTGTAAACTATTTCAAGTGATTGAACTTGTTCCAAACGAGCAGCGGAACCGATGCTGTCTACCGCCTCACCCAAACTATTGGTGATATGTCCTGCATCCGTAATGTTGCGAACATATTTCACCTTGTAATCAAGCAATAAGAGGTAACGGTAGATCATGTCAAAGTTGATGAACGTGCGCATGTTCCCCATGTGCGGCTCACTGTACAAAGTCGGTCCACAGACATACATCCCCACTCGACCTTGGTGGATTGGTTCGAACTTTTCTTTTTGTCCCGAAAGACTATTGTAAATCTGAAGTTTTCCCTGATGTATGCTCATAAATTCTTATTAAAGGATGTTAATCCCTAATTCTTTCAATTGGGCTTCGTTCAATGGTGATGGTGCATCAATCATTGTGTCGCGACCGCTATTATTTTTTGGAAACGCAATGTAATCGCGGATCGATTCTGAACCTCCCATAGTTGCCACCAAACGATCTAGACCAAATGCCAATCCTCCATGCGGCGGTGCGCCGTATTCAAATGCACTCATTAAGAATCCGAACTGTTCCTGCGCCTCTTCTTTTGTAAATCCAAGCAAATCAAACATGCGTGATTGCAAATCACGGTCATGGATACGAATCGATCCACCGCCCAATTCTACTCCGTTCATTGCAAGGTCGTAGGCATTCGCACGCACTTTTCCTGGATCCGTTTGGATCAGGTGCATGTCTTCTGGTTTCGGAGAAGTAAACGGGTGATGCATGGCATGGTAGCGGCCACTTTCTTCGTCCCACTCCAATAATGGAAAATCCAGCACCCATAGAGGTTTAAACACATTCGGATTACGCAATCCCAATTCATTTCCCATGTGCAAACGAAGTTCATTCATTTGCTTGCGCGTCTTTTCAAGATCACCGCTCAACACCAAAAGTAAATCTCCAGGTTTAGCATTGGCTTTTTCGGCCCATTGAGCCAAATCTTCTTGTGAATAGAATTTATCAACCGAAGATTTAAAGGTTCCATCGGCATTGCATCGCACATAAACCAATCCTTTTGCACCAATCTGTGGTCGTTTCACCCACTCCGTCAATTCATCGATTTGCTTGCGGGTATACTCCACACAATCTTCCGCATTGATAGCAATAACCGCTTCAGCACTATCGAATATGGCAAATCCTTTTCCTTTTGCTTCATCGTTCAAATCCACAAATTCCATCCCAAATCGGATGTCTGGCTTGTCTGATCCATACCGTGCCATCGCTTCGGCATAATCCATTCTTGGGAATGATTCAGTGAACTCGACACCTCGAACAGTCTTAAATAAATGTTTGATTAATCCTTCAAACGTATTCAAAATATCATCCTGCTCTACAAACGCCATTTCACAATCAATCTGCGTGAATTCCGGTTGGCGGTCAGCACGTAAATCTTCATCTCGGAAACATTTTACGATCTGGTAATAACGATCGAAACCTGAAACCATCAATAACTGTTTGAACGTTTGTGGCGACTGTGGAAGGGCATAAAATTGTCCTTCGTTCATGCGACTTGGCACAACGAAATCACGCGCTCCTTCTGGTGTTGACTTAATCAAAACTGGTGTTTCAACATCCAAAAAATCTTTGGAATTTAAATACACACGCGTTTCAAGAGCAACCTTATTTCGCAGCATTAGTTTCTGTTGCACGGGATTTCTTCTTAAATCCAAATAACGGTATTGCATGCGCAGCTCATCGCCACCATCTGTTTCGTCTTCTATCGTAAACGGCGGCAGTTTCGCGGCATTTAGAATTGTCAAAGCAGTAACTTGAATCTCAATTTCTCCTGTTGGAATGTTCTTGTTTTTACTTGAACGTTCAATTACGTTTCCATTCACCTGAATCACAAACTCGCGCCCCAATTTTCTTGCTTTTTCGCACAATTCTGCATTGTCTTCCATATTGAAAGCAAGTTGCGTAATTCCATATCTGTCCCTTAGGTCAACAAAGGTCATTCCCCCTAAGTCACGGGAACGTTGCATCCACCCCGCTAATGTTACTTCCTGTCCAATATTTGTAGGGCGCAATTCGCCACATGTGTGTGATCTATACATATTCAATTAATGAGGTGCAAAGATAAGCAGAACAGATTATTTCCTTGTATTTCCCGATACATTGTTCAACGGAAAAAATGATTTTTTTGCATTTTATTCTTAAAAAGATCGCTATTTTTAATTCAAATAAATTCACGATGAAAAAGTTAGTGTTCATAGGCATTTGGTCTTTTCTATTTTTGACGAATATTTTGTTAGCCCAATCAGAAACCCAGGATGCATCGAAAAAATGGCGTTTGGAGGTTGAGCCCTTGAGTTTTATTTACAAAGGTTTTGGTGGACAAATCATGTATAAAGTGTCTAAAAAACATGACTTTAATATAGGCCTTTATTCCCTCGCTCTTGATGTGCCCGATGGTTTAAAAAAGAGCATGTTTGAAAACGTTCCTGAAAGCACGAATGCTCGATTAGGATTTGAATTGGCTGCAGTTGCTCGATATAAAATTCCATTGTTCAAAACAGAAAGTAACCCAGTAATTGGAGCAATTGTAGGATGGGAATACTTTAATATTGAAGCTCCGGGATTGAAACAACTCCGAATTGAAACCTTTCTTGCTACTGCTTATGTGGGTTACGAATTGTACTTGTACAAGCAAATGCTCTATGTAAATCCTCAGCTTCGTGGGGTTGCATACATCAGTCCGTGGAGCAGTGATTCAAAGCGAACAGAAAAATTAAAACCAATTACATTTGTGCCAACGCTATCTCTTGGTATTCGATTGTAAAATCACACAGATGTTTCTATTACGAGGGCTACTGAAAACATTTTTGCTATTTGTTTTTTATTCCACGTCGCCTATCTACTCTCAAGTTGCATCTCCTGTGGCAAGTACTATCCCTATGCCTGTAGAACTGTCGTTTTATTTCCAGAAAGATTCACTCGTAAACCTGGAGCACATAAGGTCTACTTGTAATTTACTTACAGATCCCAATGCACTTTACAAAGATGGATTTTTATTGCCTGCCAGAAAAAAAGCATTTATCCGTTACGTTAAAACGATCAGTGAACAATTAGAGTTAGCCTATTTACTCAAGAAAAAAATTGATACTAAAACAATAGAATTAGTCTACCAACTGGAGTGGATGCGGTTATCATTCATTCAAAAAGCAGAAAGTAATTCAACAATTAAACTTTCATTTCATGAAAAGAAACAACTTTTTCTGAACACCCTAAAAAGCAAAAATTCCCGTCGTATTGCTATTCCACAAGCAAACTTTTCAACTGAATACGAATCGATTTATTCTTCTTTCTTTACTGAGTTAGTTGATAGTCTGTGTCCCGAAGAACGATTTGATTTGCTTGCCAAGAAAAAAAAGATCAATGCGAAAACCCAAATGATTGTTTTGGCGAATCAATTCAGCATAGGAGGATCTGCTCCAAAATTTGAAGTCCTTGATTTAGACATTGAAAATAAATGGATTATAAAATGGGGAGATGAAGTGCACACCGATATCTTCTGCTCAAGACTGTTTGCTGGACTGGGTTATGATGTTGACCATCCTTATTATTACACTGAAAATCTCATTTTAATTTTTGATGGTGTTTCTAATGTGAAGACGCCTGAAGAATTGCTTGATAGCCTCAACATAAAATACGGTGTCAACATTCAAAACTATATGGGTAAAACTGGAAAAGTAACAGGGGAGATGGCAAAGTCCCTTCCATCCTTAACCCCATTCATTGGAAAGCCTTATGCTCAATTTGTCGAATGTTCGTTAGAGGCTCGGCCAGATCGAGTAAAACGATTAGGTTCCTTTATGCCTTATGCTTTAAAAAACGACTCACGCATGGAATTGCGGGGTTCGCTTTTGGCGCAGATCTTTATTGACAACTGGGATACAAAAGAAGATAACACAGCATTAACGCTTGTTAACAAAGGCAATAAACACTATAGGTTATCCGCCATTTTTTCTGATCTTGGAACAAGTATGGGCGTCCATATTTCATGGCTAAATCAAGATTTCAAGGTCGGATTAGTCAATGAACTTCCTTGGGAGGCAGTGAAAATAAAAGGTCAAAAACTGGTGTTTACCAGTCGCATGAATTCACTTGTCGATCTTTACAAGAAAACGAATTACGAGGACTTGCGTTGGATGGCATTGAAAATAGCTGCCATTGATTCTGTTGGATTGCGATCAATGATTGAAGCGGCGCATTGGCCAAAGGCAATAGGTGAGCTTTATTTTCATAAAATGGCATCACGACGTGCGTCTATTCTCAGGGCATTTCATGTTCTAGATCCCCATCCAATAGCATTCACAAAGCAACTTACCATTCATGAAAACGGAAAATGTGTAGTAAAAAAAGGCAAGCTACTAAAGGCAGCTGATTTGGCAACTTATCCAATTAGTTACATTAATTTCAAAGGAAGAATGCGCAATTATGGCAAATAAAACAAACTTCGTTTTAAGCTTTATATTCCTTATAAAGTTGTCGTGTTCTTATTCCCAAGGCATTGAAGAGCAGCGCAAATATTGTGTAAAGAATGCGGATACATTTGAAGTTTCACTTAAGAAAGACCCGACGATTGGTGGCATTTCTCTTTTGCATCACGCAGATGATGTTTACTATGATTTGTACCTCGATTCACCGGACTATACTTTGAAGCGCAATGGTTACTCTCTGCGCTTTAGAAAACGCATTTCGAATGAGAATGGGGTTAGCTATAGTTTTCAATTAAAAAGCGAAATGGTTGACCTAAATGGTGTTAGAATGGAAGTAGAAGAATCCGATTTGTCTTTCTATAAATTTCTTCAAGACACATCGATCATTCACCTAACCGACATTATCGACCCACTGTTTGATTTTGCTGACACTAAAATTCCAACTATAGCGTTGCAAAAATGCCGAGAGACCTTGCAAGAATGGTTGATTTTCAAGTCAAATGCACCCATTCTTCCCTTTCAACAATTAAAATCACTGAATGCGGTTCTTTTTAACGATGCAATGATTGGTTCATTTGCACCTGTTTTGGTTGGAAAATCATTAAGAAGCAGATTCCACGGGGTGATAGATCCAGAACAAAACGATTCGCTCTATAGATCTACAATTCGAAATCAAATTGCGTTCAAAGAATTGCCAAAAAAATTACAGGAGAACGATACATTGAATTGGATTTTTGAAGCTTCATTAGACAAAAGTCAATTTGTGCCGCTTGAAGAAAATCCCCGCACAATTGATTTGATTGAATTTGAAGTCGAAAACAAATTTTTCATTCCTGAACGCGGAGCTCAACTAATAGACAGCTTTCAAAAGGAAGCTGAAACAAAATACAACCTTGGGCCGGTTACAAAATCAAAATATGCCCAGGCAATTGATATTTTGCACAACTAAATTACAAGGGGATATTCCCATGCTTTTTGTACGGTAATGTTTCCGCCTTGTTTTCCAACATTTTGAATGCCGCAATCAGTTTGTCTCTTGTCTCTTCGGGCAAGATGACATCATCCACAATTCCCCTTTCCGCTGCGCGGTATGGATTGGCAAAAAGATCGGCATATTCTGCTTCTTTTTCTTTCCATTTTTCCTCTGGATTGGCTGCTTCTGCTATTTCGCGTTTGAAAATAATTTCAGCCGCGCCCTTCGCTCCCATTACAGCTATTTCTGCTGTTGGCCATGCATAGTTCATATCAGCCCCAATATTTTTAGAATTCATAACGTCGAAAGCACCGCCGTATGCTTTACGCGTAATTACTGTAATTCGAGGTACGGTTGCTTCCGAAAAAGCATACAATAATTTTGCGCCATGCGTAATGATTCCTCGCCATTCCTGATCTGTTCCAGGCAAGAATCCAGGTACATCCTCAAAAACCAATAACGGAATATTGAACGAATCACAGAAACGAACAAATCGAGCGCCTTTTCGTGATGCATCTATATCTAAAACACCAGCTAAAGCAGCCGGTTGATTTGCAACAATACCAATAGAACGCCCTTCTAAACGAGCAAATCCTACTACAATGTTTTTAGCAAAATCCTCTTGAACTTCTCTAAAACTATTGTCATCGATAACGCATTCTACCACTTTTCGAATGTCGTATGGAACATTCACATTTTCAGGCAACACTGAACGAATGGCTTCTTTTTTTGAAGGATTGAAACTAAATTGCTGCGGTTGAGGTGCCATTTCACTGGCATTCTGAGGAAAATAAGTAACGAGATCACGTACCTTTTTCAAACATTCTACATCATTTGTAGCGGTAAAATGATTTACTCCCGATTTCTCAGCATGTGCTTTAGCACCCCCAAGCTCTTCCGAACTGACTTCTTCGTGTGTAACTGTCTTGACCACGTTTGGTCCTGTGACGAACATGTAAGAGGTTTCCTCCACCATGAAAATAAAATCTGTCAATGCAGGTGAATAAACTGCTCCCCCAGCACATGGTCCCATGATCACCGAAATCTGAGGTACCACACCAGATGCTCTTGTGTTGCGATAAAATATATCTGCATAACCAGCCAAAGAAACAACACCTTCCTGTATTCTTGCTCCACCCGAATCATTTAATCCAATTACTGGAGCACCATTTTTCATGGCTAAATCCATAATGCGGCAGATCTTTGCAGCATGCGTTTCAGACAATGAGCCACCTAAAACAGTAAAATCTTGGGAAAAAACATAAATCAATCTTCCGTGAATCGTCCCAAATCCCGTCACCACTCCATCCCCAGCAAAGTGCTGCTTTTCGAGTCCAAATGTGGTTGCTCTGTGCTCAACGAATTGTCCGATTTCCTGAAAAGTGCCTTCATCCAGAAGCAAAGTTATCCGCTCGCGAGCTGTCAATTTTCCTTGCTGATGCTGTTTGTCAATGCGGGGCTGGCCGCCACCTAGCTTAGAGGCTTCTCGTTTATCGATTAGGACTTTATCTCTACTCATTTTCTCAAGGTTCAACTATTCGGGCCAAATATACTTTTAAAAACAACTAATTCCTCTGTCAATTAGCTGCATTAATGACTTTTTCGTTTAAATTTGTCCAAACTTAAAAAATCTATAAAATGAAAAAAATGATTAACCGTAGCTTGTTTCTACTTGCTGGATTGACTTTTGTTTTTGCTTCTTGTGGAAAATATGAAGATGGTCCAGGACTTTCTTTATTAACTAAAAAGGCACGTCTTTCAGGAACTTGGGATCCAGTAGAATATGTTGATGGAACTGATGGTCAAGTAACAGCTGATTCTTCAACTGACACTTTCACACTTGACAAAGACGGTACGTATACTTATACTTCTGGTTCAACAACTTATACTGGAACATGGCAGTTTGCAAATGATAAAGAACAATTGCAGGCAACTGTTACTTATTCTTTGTTTGGACAAACACAATCTATTACAACAACATCCATTATCACGCGACTAACAAGCAAAGAGCTTTGGATGAAAGATCCTGACACTGGTGATGTTTCAAAATGTGAGAAGAAATAATTTTAACTTTTTCTTTTTTAAAGGCCGTCTCATTTAGATGGCCTTTTTTTATATCGCACCTTTCGCTTTTAACTCAATGTATTTGTTGATTGTTTTAACACTCAATTCTCCAGGGGTAGTTAAAACAGTTTGAATGCCATTTCTATTTAATTCCAGCGCAATGCGGTGTTGGATCGTAGACATGCGCTCAGCAACTACAGATTGAAACAATTCTTCTGATGTCGCGACTGGGTTATTTGCCATTTCTTTTAAATCAGTGTTTTCAAAAAAGACAACTAACAATAAATGCTGTTGATTCAATCGACGAAGCATTGGAAGATTTCGTCGCATCGCAAATTCTGTTTCAAACTGTGTGAAAAGTACCAATAGAGACCTTGTTTTAACAGTTCGGCGTATCGTTTGAAAAAGCAACTCATAATTTGGCTCAAGAAAATGTGTCCGCTGATTATATAGTTCTTTCATTATTCTGCGCAATTGCCCGGCTTTTCTATCCGCAAGCAATTGGGATCCAATTTTATCTGCAAAAGTCAACAATCCCGCTTTATCACCTTTTCTTAATGCAATGTTTGAAAAGACAAGCGCAGAATTGATTGCGTAATCCAGCAGAGTCATATCTTCAAATCGGTTCTGCATACTGCGACTTTTGTCAATAATACAAACGATGTGTTGCGACTTTTCTTCTTGGTACTGATTCGTCATCAACTCGTTTTTTCGACTCGTTGCCTTCCAGTTGATGCGTTTTATGTCATCCCCTTGGACATATGATTTTATTTGCTCGAACTCGTTGGTATTCCCTAGTCTTCTAATTTTTTTAATTCCTGAACTCAGTTTTTGTTGCTGAAAAACAAGAAGCTCATATTTTCGCATCTGCAAAACGGATGGATACACCTCAACTTGCTGCTCTGCTTGAAAAATTATTCTTCTTTCAGTCAAGCCCAATAAAGAAGACATCATCAAATATGCTCTGCCAAAATGATGATTTCCGCGTTCTTTGGGACAAAAAGAATAGGAGTGGTGCATAACTTGGTTTGCTGAAATAAGTCCAGCAAACATTACAGATCGGTCAGCAATTTCTCTCGGAAAAGATTCATACAATTTCACAAAAACTGGCTGCTTTGAATCATTTGTTACCATCAACGTTACCTCATTTTGGTCTCCCAAATTCATGCGAGCGGTTATTTTTCGTTCAAATCTCAAAGGTTCCTTGTGAAGAAAAAGTAAGAGGGCATCAATGATTGTCAAGCCTATTAGAACAAATAGGGCTGTAAAAGCCAACAACCTCATCCACGGGAAAACATACGCAGTTACAAACAGCAAAATTACCGCTGCATACACCCAAAAGAACATTCGGCTTAAAAATATGGACCCAATGAATCGCATCAACGCGGCACTTCTATCGATTGAATAATTTCTGTAATTAGTTGCTCCGGCGTTGCACCCTCCATCTCTGCTTCGGGTGTAAGAATAACTCTATGATTGAGAACAGGTGTTGCAACAAATTGAATATCTTCTGGCGTAACAAAATCTCTTCCTTTGATTGCTGCTATTGCCTTTGATGATTTTAGCATTGACAAAGAAGCACGCGGTGAACCTCCTAAGTAGATCTTTCCATGATTTCTGGTTTTCAGCGTAATAGCTGCAATGTATTTCACCAAATTGTCCTCTATAACAACATCCTCAACAGACTTTTGTGCTCGGCGAATTTCTTCTGCGTTCAACACTGCTTTAATTTGTGTTAGGTCAGGTGAGGAAAGATTGTTTTTATAGCGTTGCATAATTTCTTCCTCTTCATTTAATTCAGGATAATGCACTTTTACTTTGAATAAAAAGCGATCAAGCTGCGCTTCCGGAAGGTTGTAGGTTCCTTCTTGCTCAATTGGATTCTGAGTAGCTACAACCAAAAATGGAAATTCCATATTGTAATGAACGCCATCGTATGTTATTTGTCGCTCCTCCATAACTTCAAAAAGCGCTGCCTGTGTTTTTGCAGGCGCACGATTGATCTCATCAATTAATACGATGTTTGAAAATACCGGGCCCTTTTTAAAATTGAAAGTTGCTTCTTTCATATTGAAAACACTGGTTCCTATCACGTCGGACGGCATAAGATCCGGAGTAAACTGAATTCTGCTGAAATCTATGTTGAGTGCTTTTGCCAATACTTTTGCTGAAAGTGTTTTTGCAACACCAGGAACTCCCTCCAACAACAAATGGCCATTTGAAAAAATGCCAGTAAGCATCAATTCGATGGCTTCATGTTGACCAATAACATATTGCGATAGCAAAGCCCTCACTTCACTTACTTTTCCTGTCAACCATATTTGTTCCGCTTTTGACCTTTCAAAACCAAATCCTTCCTGACTAGAATTATTGGATTCGTTAGACATTTCATTTGATTGGATATCATTAATTTCTTCTGACATTACTTGTTGTTTTTAAGGTAATTATTCACAAATCTTTCGAAATGAACTTGATCAAATCTACTGATTTCGCTCCATTTTATTTTTAATTTTTGGCCATCTTTAAAATAGAATTGCAGCCCGTTTTGCTCATTTTCAACACTCAATAAATCCTTCCATAAAAAGTCTTTTTTCTTAGCTAAAAGTGGGTGGTATATGAGTGCTTTTGATTGATACTGAAGAACCGGACGAGAAAAACGACGAATAGCAATTAAAATGGTTACTGTCCCAATTGGAAGGCAGACGGCACCCAAACCGCTGCCATTAGTCAACAACCAAAGTCCAAAAAGAAACACGAAAAGACCACTTATCAATGCAACACTTGAAATCAACAATTCTCGTCTTACCACACCTTCAAACTTCTTTATTCCTTCTGAAAGCGTTCCGCGCTGAATTCCAGATGATGCAATAAATAATTTAATGCGCCTATTCACATCAAAAAGATAGACCTCATCCACGTTAATTTTTACCTTTGTCTCCAATAATTGTAATAGTTTTTGAATTTCATCAACAGGCACGTTTGCTTTTTGCGAAAGCGATTCAATGGCGCGTACATTATTGGTGTCATTCAAATCGATGAAAAAATAACGCGCAATAAGATCATAGAAATTCTTTTTTTGCAATTGAAGCAGCCCATGTGGATTTTGTCTACTCAAAAAAATTGAAGCAACTGTGCGGGAAAACTCAACAGAAGTATTTCTTGCTTTCTGTTTTAATGGAATAACTGGTCGTTGACGTTTGGATCTAAAAATTAAAAATAAGATGCATCCAAAGAATGCAAGTAACATACCAATGCGCAAGTTTGCATTACTAAATAAAAACTGCAAATAGCTTTCATCCCTGTCCTTTTTATCGTCACTAAAATCATCATAATTTGGTTCCTCTTTTGAACGTGTCAGTTGTGCAAAATCCAACCAATATGCGTTTTGGTCTTTTGGAAAGGCTTGTAAAATAAATTTTGCATGCAGAGCCCCATCCTTCTTTAGTAGCTGATAATTTAGCAATGATTCAGGAGTCGTGTGCAAGAAAATCTTCCCCTTTCCACGCTTAAAAACAATAAAATTTGGATAGTCCCCACCTTTTTGGATAGAAGTAATCAGTTGAAGATCCTCCCCAACAATGGTGATTTCATCAAAAACACGCCATTCACGCGTTATTGTGTCATTTTGAAAAACAGCATTAAAACTGAATGATTTTTCTTTATTGTTGCGAAATGGCGTTATTTCGTCCAACACATGTACAGTTGTCTTTGGTTCATATTCATAGGTCATTGTGTAGAAATCAAACAACATGTCTATGACATTCTGCGTCATGTGTTCACAACTTAAAAACAAGGTATTTCCTTCTTCAACCTTTTCAATAACATCGCGCAACTCCCTATCCTTCAATGCGAAATTTTCGCCTATAAAAAAAAGTGTCGACCCTGAATCCACCACTGAATCAATGGTTTGGGCATTGGTTAATGGATAGATCTCGCCCCGACCAGTTAATCGCTCCTTCAAAAATTTACTAAATAAGAAAAATCCTTTCGGCTCGAAATCCTTCAATCCGTATTTTTTTGACCAATCTGCCGAAACATAGGTAGGTTCAGCCGTTCGATTCTGGGAGCCAACATCTGTAAACAGCATGAGTAAAGCAACAATTGCTGCTAAACCGCAAACAAGAAGTAGTTTGATCTTATTCGACATTTAACTCCGTTAATTGCTGGTAAAACAAATGCAATGTTGGCTTTAATTCATTAAATACAACTTGGTTGATCTCGTATTTTCCATACCACACCAATTCATAAACATTCACGCATTTTGAAAAATTTTCATGCATGCTTTTTCCTGTCAATTCAAGCTGATAATGATGGTTGGTTTTTTCTTTTTTCCAACGAATCAATTTCAAACGAATCAATTCCTTCAAGATGGCAGTAAAATAAATCCGGATTGCTTCCCTGTATCTTTCTTCATTAAGTGCTTTCTCTAAAAGGCGATCCAACTCACTTTGTGTGACTAATTCAGGATTCCACTCCAACTCCTCTGAAGTCAGGGCGGCATTTGCTCGTGGCGAGTGGTTTTTTAACCAAAAATATACGCCAACGATAACAGCAATAAACAAGAGGAGAAAAAGCAGTGTTTTCCAAAAATTTGGAGAGCTATCAGATAAATCGACATCAGGCAACAAATCAGGACCTTCATAGTCTGGCACATCAATATCCGGCAATTCAACAGGTTCTGGTTTTTTAATCATCGGACCCTTATCAAGGTCACCCGAACCATTGTCACCATATCTATTGAATCGATCCCTGTCAATCATTGCATCATCATCACTGATGCCCTCGCCCCCCTGATCTGTTGAGCCCTCATAGGTGTTGTCATACCATCTGATTGCAGCTGGGCCATAATTTTCCCATTCTTGTGGTCCTTTGTACGATTTATCTTTGCGGTATTCAATAATTTCTTTTCCAGCAGAAGATTCCTGAGCCATTGAAAAACAACTCAAAAAAAGGAAAAGAACTATTTGCAACTGTTTATTCAAAATCTTCTTTTGACTCTTTGTAACGGTTTGTTTTACCAAATTGCTGAAATGCCTGCTTCAGCGATCTCGCTTCCTTTTTCTCAACTTCAGAAAAGTAACAAACGCCCGCAAGTACAGCAAAAAACGGTACCAATATGAATATAAATGTCAGGTAAAAAATTTGTCTAATTATATTTCCGTAGACCACAGCATTTTCAGAATACAATTCAAAGAATCGCCTTGCTGTTTCGACAAACATGTCGAGCAAATCCTTTATTTGAGGTTTATTCGTGTATTCATTGTGAATGCTAAAAACCAAAGCAAAAGGCTGCATTAACAAACAAATTAAAAGCACGGTAACGATAAGGGAAATTAGCATATTTCCGAAACTTCCCGTTCCAAAACGAAAGCCCTTTGATAGTTTTTCTTTTAATGTTCCATTTTCATAAAACACTACTGTAGGTCCAAGTAAACTGATCAATGGAACAAGCAAAATTGCGCCTAAAAGAAGATACCAAGGCAAGCAAAAGACAACGATATAAAGTAATAAATTCGCCAACCAAACCTGCATTAATTTTTTTCTTACAAATAGCATAAAATCTTTTGTTTTGAATTCGCTGTCTATGGATAAAAAAGTCCAAAACACCGAGAGGAAAATAAATGAAAAGACAAAAGTCCATGAGAAGGCAATTACAACATCTCGAATAGAAACAAAATCAAAACCCATCATCACGGTTAGTTGTCCCATCCAATCAAACCAATGCTCAATTTCTAAATCATCGATTCTTGAATAATCTTGAATGGCTACTAAAATCAATACCAATGGTAAAACAAAAGAAATGATTGGTCGTATGAATTTTCCGAAATTCAGACGATAAAATTGAAAGGAATCAAAAAGAATATCCCCTGTGTTTCTCAACTTATAAAGCGACCATTCTTTCCTCTCTTTTCTAGCGAATAATTCTTCATTTTCTATCAAATGTGGGTATTTGCGTGCAACGATTATTGGATAAATTACATAAACAAAGAGAATCATTGAGAAAGAAAAAGCGATGATTAGCCATTTCGACCAATCTGGAAGCACATCATAATTTTGGGTAACAAAACTTTCAAGAAAACCAGCTGCAATAATGAAAGGCACAAGACTTAACATAATTTTAAGTCCTCGTTTGGCTGATAATTGAAGTGCTTGCAACCTGCTGTAAGAGCCTGGAAAGAGTAATCCGCTTCCAACAGTTATTCCTGCGCCACCTGCTAGCACAATGGAAGAAATTTCAAAAGCACCATGAATCCAAATTCCCAAAAAACTAGTTAGTAGCAGCCCCTTCGTATAAAAGTAACTTTGAAAGGACCCCAACATGACACCATTAGAGAATAAAAGTAGGTGCGTGCCAATCGTGAAAAAAAATCCCACAAAAAAAGTCAAAAAAGCAACTTTTAAATTGTTGGTCGTAATCCGTATAAACATAGCTGTTTGATCATCAGACTCATATACACCCAATGGATTTCCCTTTGCAATATTTTCAAGCGTCATCTCTACATATCCATCGCCTAAAACAATTCGAGGAAAGTCAGGATTAATAGAGGTAGTAACCGCACCAAGAATGGCATAAACTAAAAAGGCAATGAGTGCAAAGAGTAAATTTTTCCTTGACCTGTAAATTTCAAGTGGAAGAGAAACTTGCCAAACTTGCAACAGTTTCTTCAACGGTTCTCCTTTTTGCTTGTGCACACCTGAAAAAACCTTCTGTGCTAATTGATTCAAGTAAACTCGTACCGTTCTTCTTTTGTAAAATGTTTGGGCATAACCTAAATCATTCGTGATATCCATATAAAGATCACTCAATTCCTCTGGGTCCTCAGATTTTGAGGCATAAAGCTTCTCAAAGCGGTCCCACTTTTTCCGATTTTGTTCAATGAATGAGGTTTCTTTCATGCAGCGTAAGGTAAAGGTAACGAATACATTGAAAGACGATAAATAGTCAACTAGAAATTATTTCCCCGCTTCTTTTTTTTGTGTAAACGGCTTCTTACGAAAGGGCTTCTTTTTTTGTTTGGGTGCAATTTTGAATTCTGGTCCGTCACCTAGGACTTCCGGTAAAGTAAGTCTGGGAATTTCTGCTTCAATCAATCGTTCAATCTGCACCAATTTCCGCATATCTTTCTCATTCACCAAGGTAATGGCCTCGCCTTTGGTATTTGCGCGGGCAGTTCTCCCTACCCTGTGTACATAGTCTTCGGCATCAAAAGGTGTGTCAAAATTTATGACCAAGTTTATCTCTTTAATATCAATCCCTCTGGCCATGACATCCGTAGCAACGACAATTCGAATTCTTTTTGATCTAAATCCCCGCAAAATTTCTTCCCGTTGATCTTGCTGCAAATTGGAAGACACACCATAGGCTTTAAAACCACTCTTCTTCAAAGAATAGACTATTTCATTCACCTTGCTTTTAGAGGATGTGAAAATGATGATGCTATTGTATTCAGTTCTTTCAGCTAATAGCTCTGCGATTAAAGGTACCTTTTGATTGTCAAAAGCAAAATATACAGATTGTTTAACACCTGCTGCCGGTTTCGATACTTCCAAGGTAATTTCCTCTGGATCTGTTAGAATTTTTTTAGCCAGGTCACGAATTTTTTGTGGCATCGTAGCACTAAACATCAACGTTTGTCGCTCTTTCGGTAACTCTCCAATAATTCTAAGTATGTCATCCATGAACCCCATGTCCAACATTTTGTCAGCCTCATCAAGCACCAAATGTTTCAATTTTGAGAAATCAACATAGCCTTGCGCAATATGAGAAAGCAGTTTGCCTGGGGTAGCAACCACGATATCCATTCCTTCTTTCAACATGGATTTTTGTTCTTCCCAATCTTTCCCTGAACCACCGCCATATAGGGCCATAGATCCCACCGAAACAAAATAGGACAACCCCTGTATTTCCTGGTCAATCTGTGTGGCAAGTTCTCTTGTGGGAACAAGCACCAATGTATTAATTGAAGTATCCTCCTTACCCGTGAGTTTATGAAGTATTGGCAAGATAAATGCGGCAGTCTTTCCAGTACCTGTTTGAGCGCATGCGATAAGATCTCGGTTTTCTAGAATACGTGGAATTGCTCTTTCTTGTATGGGTGTGGCTGTATGGAATCCCATGTGCTCAATTGCTTCAAGCAAGGATGGGTTTAGTCCTAATTCGTTAAATTTCATCTTATGCAAAGATACAGAGAAAAAGGATGGTTAGAAAAATGTTTACAATTGATAGGCATTCGCTGCGCATAACGATGAAATATTTTAACAAATTTGTACTGATATGGAAATTTGGAAAACACTAATTGAGGACTTGCGTGCAACCGACTTTTTAGAAGGCTTTGCTGTTTTCACAGCAATTTTGTATATCGTATTCATATCATTCAAGAAAACAATTGGTTGGTTGTTTGGGGCTATTAGCTCAATGCTTTATATTTTTATTTGTTACATCAGTCAACTTTACATCGAAACAGGACTGCAACTGTTTTATTTGATTATGGCTTTTTATGGCTGGTATATGTGGACTGAGGATTCCAAAGACAATGATTCTCCAATTATCAAGTGGCCTCTAAAAAAACACCTTTTAAACATCCTTGTCAGCACCATTCTTTTTCTTATTCTTGGTTTTGTTTTTGATAATTATACCAACCAAGCCAGTCCGTACGCTGATGCTTTTGCAACGTCTTTCAGTTTGACAACAACCTATCTTGTCACAATCAAAGTTTTGGAAAACTGGATCTACTGGATCATTGTGGATATTGTCGCAATGTATTTATTCTGGAGTAATTCATTAAGCCTCACTTCCATCATGTATCTATCGTTAACCATATCCTCGGTATTTGGTTATTTCAAGTGGCGTAAAATTTTGAGAACACAATGATTCGTGTGGCTTTTACTGGACCAGAATCAAGCGGAAAAACCACGATTAGTAAATTAGTCGCTAATCAGTTCAAAGCAACATGGATTGAAGAATATGCTCGTGAATACCTAATTCAAAATAACGGGAAATACAACTTAGAAGATCTCGATAAAATTGCTGTCGGACAAACTAATAAATGGAAGGATCAGCACTGTGATTTATTGATTTGCGATACAGAAATGACCGTTTTAAAAATTTGGTCAGAAGTGAAATACCAACATGTGAGCAATGCTATTTTGAAATGTTATGATGAACAACAATTCGATTATTATTTCTTGTGCAGACCCGACATTCCCTGGGAAGAAGATGATCTTAGAGAAAATCCACACGATCGTAATGAATTATTCGAGCGATATAGAAATGAACTCGAAATGAGAAATCGAAATTTTTCGATTCTTGAAGGAAGTGTAAAAAGCCGGGTGGATTTTTGCTCACAAAAAATAAATCAACTTATCAACGCATCAATTTAAATTATTCTGCAGTATTTTTGTGCTGTCTCTAAGGGGTGCCTCGATTTTTCCGAGGCTGAGATTATACCCATTGAACCTGTCAGGATAATGCCTGCGAAGGGAAGATGATACAAATGCTAATTATTCACAATCAGAGAATTAGCCCCTTGTTCTTGTTAAATTTCAATGAAAATGAAAACAAGAATTTCAGTACTAAGTGTTTTGTTAATCGCTGCTGGATCTTTGTATGGGCAGCATTCCGTTCGAGGGAAGGTGGTTTCCTCTGATGGAAGTCCGTTGTCAGACGTGAGTGTGAGTATCTCCGAAACGTATTACAAAACCAACAGCAATTCATCAGGTGAATTTGTCTTCAAGAAACTCACAAACGGATCCTACAGTCTAGAATTCAATCGACCTGGATTTGAAGAACATCTTGAAAATGTAATTGTAGCGGATAAGGATGTTCAACTGACCATTTCGATCAGTCGTTCGGCCGTAACCATCGAAGAGGTGCAGGTTTCAGCCGTTCGAGCATCAGATAAAACCCCGACGACCTATACGAATCTGAACACCAAAGAGATCCGTCAACTGAATTTTGGTCAGGATTTGCCCTTCCTTTTGGATGGAACGCCCTCCACGGTGGTTACCTCAGATGCTGGCGCTGGAATAGGTTATACAGGCATTCGTATTCGAGGTGTTGATCCCACCCGAACGAACGTCACCGTGAATGGAATCCCATTGAATGACAGTGAATCACATGGCGTGTTTTGGGTCAACATGCCCGACTTTGCCTCTTCCGCTGAGAACATTCAAGTGCAACGGGGAGTTGGCACCTCATCCAACGGCGCAGCAGCATTTGGCTCGAGCATCAACATCAAAACAGACAATATTCGGAAAACTGCTTATGCAGAGCTCGATAATTCCGTTGGCTCCTTCAATACCTTTCGAAATACCGTCAAGGCAGGAACGGGATTGATCGATGGAAGATTTACGCTCGATGCACGGCTTTCAAGAATCAATTCGGATGGATTCATAGACCGTGCGTCGTCTGATTTAAAATCCTTTTACCTTTCAGGAGCAATCATTGGTAAAAATGCCGTTTTGAAGGCCAATGTTTTCAGTGGTGTGGAGAAAACTTATCAGGCATGGTATGGTATTCCAGGAGCAAAACTTTCTGGTGACCAAGACAGCCTGCTTTCGCATTTTTACAACAACTATTATCCTGGTGGACTATATGAAACACCGCAGGATTCAGCGAATCTCTTCTCGAGTAATCCAAACACGTATAACTATTACTCATATGAAAATGAAACTGACAATTATCAACAAGACCACTATCAATTGCACTACACGCAGACGATGCATCCGAAATTAACGATGAACCTTTCGGGCCATCTCACACGAGGACGAGGATACTACGAGCAATACCGTCGCAATGAGGATTTTAGTTTTTATGGCCTCGACACACTGTTTACCGGTTCAGACACCATAAGTACTACAGATGTGATTAGAAGAAGGTGGCTTGACAATATATTTTACGGTTCCGTATTGACCTTTGATTATAAGGGAACAAAAGGTCTTTCACTCCTTGCAGGAAGTGCGTGGAATTATTACGATGGTGATCACTTTGGTGAAGTTGTCTGGGCGCGTAATGCATCACAAAGCGAACTAGGTGATCGTTATTATACGAATTCATCACAGAAACTGGAGGTGAACGGTTTTGTTAAGATCAACTATCAGTTCAAGGCGTTAAACTTGTTTACTGATCTACAATTGCGTCAAATTAATTATACCTATGAATCGGCAGTTGAATTCTTTACCAACGGGACTGCTAAGAAGAATTCTGTGGATTTCACATTTTTCAATCCCAAGGCAGGATTAATGTATGACCTCAATAATAAAAACAATCTTTACGCATCAGTGAGTGTTGCGCACAGAGAGCCCGTACGAGACGATTTTGTTCAGAGTTCTCAGAATAGTAGGCCAAAACATGAGCGATTGATAAACGTTGAATCCGGTTACAGATACCGTGGCAAACGATTTTTCCTGAATGCCAATTATTATTTGATGGAATACAAGGACCAACTGATCCTCACGGGTGAGATCAATGATGTTGGAGCCTATATACGAACAAACGTAGAAAGCAGCTATCGCACTGGATTAGAATTTGAATCAGGTTACAAGATCACTGAAAAGTGGCAGTTGGCGGGTAATGTTTCCCTAAGCAGAAATAATATCCGAAGTTTTCGAGAATATGTAGATAATTACGACAACTACGACACCAATGGCAATATGATACAGACGGTGATCGTACACAACAATACAGACATCGCTTTTTCTCCCAATCTTATTGGTTCACTAACGGTTTCTTACCGCCCCTTGAAAGATCTGGAAATTGCCCTTATCAATAAGTATGTAGGCAAACAGTATCTGGATAACACTTCATCGGAATCGCGCTCGATAGCCGCTTATCACGTGGCCAATATCCGGATGGGTTACACCATTCGAACCAAGGGTTCTTGTGTCATAGAACTTGGCCTGCTCGCCAATAATCTTCTAGATCGCTCTTTTCAAAACAATGGGTATACCTGGGGGTATATTTCTGGAGGGCAGCGAATTACGGAGAACTTTTATTATCCTCAGGCGGGAAGGAATTTCTTGCTTCGATTAGCCATTCGGTTTTAATGTTTGTGGGATATCTCAAAATAATTATAAGAAGAGCCGCGCAAAGCGGCTTTTTTTATTTCCGGGATAGAATCCATTGTTCTGCGACCAAAGCCAACTCATCAACGAACTTCTCCCCAAACACTCTTTTAATTGGTTCTTGAAGAAATTTATACACTGGCAGGTCGAGTTGCTCACCGCAGGCACATGCGGGTGCACATATCTCCCAATCTTCAAATGTCAAGACTTTTTTGTCGTGCAGTCTTTTAATACGAATAGGATACAAATGACACGATTGCGGCTTATTAAAATCGATATTACCATCGCGGTATGCAGTTTCAATTGCGCATTTGGTGATCCCCTTCTCATCAAAATAGACAAAAGCACATTCGGCCCCATTGACCAGCGTTGTTACCGGCTCATTGTCATCATCCATATAGAAAACCCCTGATTCTTGAACAGCTTCCTTTCCCTCATTTCGCATGTAGGGTTCAATTTCATCTAGCTGTTCTTCCAATAAATCAATTTCATGCAATTGAAGTGGCGCTCCTGAGTTACCCTCTATACAACATGCACCTTTACATGCATTTAAATCACAAACAAATTTTCTCTCAAATACTTGTGAAGAAACCAATTGTTCACCTACTTCTATCAGCATCCGTTTCCTTTTTTACAAAGTTGGTGAAACGATAAGTTATATCAAAACAAGTAGCTTTTTTAGTAGTAAAAACACTCTTGATTAAATGCAATTCCCCAACTTCTCTCTAATTTCATAAAATCATAATCTTGGCTAAATCTTGTTTATTCAAAAAAGTATTGTATATTTGTGCCGTATTTAAGAAATAGCAAGAAAGGATGAGGGGACGAAAGTCCCCTCTTTTTATGACGCATGATTAGTAAAAAAAAGGTGTTGGAATTAGCGGATGAACGCATGAACGAGTTGAATAGCGGCTTGTTTGTTGTTGACATCAGCATTTCTGCATCAAATGTGATTCATTTGGAACTTGACAAATCGGATGGAAATGTTTCAATCAATGATTGTATGTCTGTTTCTAGAAATATTGAGCACAACTTGGATCGTGAGTCCGAAGATTTTGAACTGCATGTTTCGTCAGCAGGTTTGGATAAACCATTCCGCGTTTTGGCACAATACATTAAAAACATCGGTCGTGAAGTGAAATTGGTCACAAACGACGGAAAGAAGCACGAAGGTCTTTTAACAGCGGCAACTGCGGAAGAGGTAACACTTGAGAAAAGTCGCATGGAAAAGATCGAGGGCAAAAAAAAGAAAGAACTTATTGTGGAGCAACTCGTGTTCCCGATGACGCAAATAAAAGAAACCAAAATTGTAATTTCATTTAAATAGGTAAACATGAATAGCCTTGAATTAGTTGATTCGTTTTCGGAATTCAAAGAATTGAAAAGCATCGACAAACAAACGATGCAACATGTGTTGGAAGATGTATTCCGTGCGATGTTAAAGAAAAAATTTAACACTGACGAACACATTGACATCATTGTTAACATTGACAAAGGTGACGTTCAGATCTTCTTGAATAAAGAGATTGTGGACGACGGTGAAGTTGAAGATCCTAACACAGAAATAGCATACTCAGATGCAATCAAAATTGAACCTGATTTTGAAATCGGTGAAGAGGTAACAGAAGAATTTAAGTTTGCCGATTTCGGTCGCCGCAACATTCTTTCTTTGCGTCAGAATTTGATTTCTCGCATCATGGAATTGGAGAAAGATCACTTGTATAAAAAATACAAGGAGCGTGTTGGTGAAATCGTTACTGGAGAAGTTTACCAAGTTTGGAAGAAAGAAATTATGGTATTGGATGACGAAGGCAACGAGCTAATCTTGCCAAAATCGGAGCAAATTCCTTCTGATTACTTTAAGAAAGGTGAGTCGGTTCGTGCGGTTGTTGCAAAAGTTGACATGCGAAATAGCTCACCGGTTATTATTCTTTCTCGCACAGCACCAGAATTCCTTGAGCGTTTGTTCGAATTGGAGGTTCCTGAAGTTTTTGATGGTCTTATTACCATTAAGCGCATTGTTCGTGAGCCAGGAGAAAGAGCAAAAGTTGCCGTAGAATCATACGACGACCGAGTTGATCCGGTTGGAGCATGTGTGGGAATGAAGGGTTCTCGTATTCATGGAATTGTTCGTGAATTAAGAAACGAGAACATCGATGTTATTAACTATACGAGCAATTCTCAATTGTTAATTCAACGCGCTTTGTCACCAGCTAAAATTTCTTCAATTGAAATAAGTGAAGAAGACAAACGAGCAAAAGTTTTCTTGAAACCAGATCAAGTGTCACTTGCAATTGGTAAAGGTGGTCACAACATCAAATTGGCTGGAAAATTAAGTGGCTATGAATTGGATGTTTACCGTGAAGGTGAGGTAGATGTTGAAGATGTGGATCTTGAAGAATTTGCTGATGAAATCGATGGTTGGATCATCGACGAATTGAAAGCAATCGGCTGTGACACGGCAAAATCTGTGCTTGAAATCAGTGTTGACGACCTCGTTCAGCGCACTGACCTTGAGCAAGAAACAATTGAAGAAGTATTCAGAATCCTGAGAGCAGAATTCGAATAAATAAAAGCACAAAATATCCTAAATTAAATAGAAGGAAGCGCAATAAATATGGCTGGAAAACCAATAAGATTAGGAAGAGCAGCTGGAGAACTCAATGTTGGGATCTCCACACTGATTGATTTCCTGCATTCTAAAGGCATTAAGATCGACACGAATCCCAACACAAAGTTGGAGCCGGAGCATTATGATATTTTGCAAAAGGAGTTCGCTGCAGATCAAAACTTAAAGGAACAGTCGAAGTTTTCAACTGTAAAGAGAGAACGACGTGAGACTATCTCAATTCGCGATTCTAAAAGTGAAGCTCCTGAGGCGACTGAAGAAGAGGAAGAAGACGTTGAAGAAATCAATGTTGAAGAAATCAAACGAATTGTTTTGGAAGAACCAAAGGTTGAGGAAGCCCCAAAGGAACCAAAGGTTGAAGAAGTAATAGAAGAAAAGCCAAAACCTGCGCGTGAGGGCGAAGTACAGGTGCAAGTTGTCGGGAAAATTGATCTTGACAAACTGAACACAAAAACAAGACCTGACAAAAAGGTACAGGAACCAAAGGTTGAAAAAGCACCGGAACCAAAGCAAGAGGTAAAACCTGAAGAAAAGCCTAAAATTGTTGAAGAAAAAGCACCTGAGCAGACACCTGAACCTCCCAAGGAAATAGAAACAATTCGTGTAGAACGAAAAATTTTGACAGGTCCAACAGTTCTTGGTAGAATTGAACTTCCGGTTGAAAAACCTAAAACGTCAGGCGGTAAACCTGGAGATGATTCTAACGATTCACGAAAGAAGCGCAAGAGGATCAAGAAAATTGACGTTAACACAACACCCAACACCGGAAACGATGCGGGTGGAGGAAATAAAAACTTCAAAAAAGGAGCTCCAAAAGTTGATAAGCCTCAGGTTACTGAGCGAGATATTCAAAAAGAGATCAAGGAAACACTTGCTCGCTTATCAAATCAGGGTGGCAAGTCTAAAGCATCCAAAAACCGTCGTGCAAAACGTGATGACCGAGCACACCGTCGTGAACAAGAGCAGATGGCTGCAGAAATGGCAGAAGGTATTTTGAAGTTAACTGAGTTCGTAACAGTTTCAGAATTGGCAGCAATGATGAATGTTTCGCCAACGCAAGTTATATCGGCGTGTATGTCTTTAGGAATCTTTGCCTCAATTAACCAACGTCTTGATGCAGAAACGATTCAGATTGTAGCAGATGAATTTGGATTTGAAACAGAATTCGTTTCTGCTGAAGTACAAGATGCAATCCCTGAAGTGGAAGACCGCGAAGAGGATTTGATTGCTCGTCCGCCAATTATCACGGTTATGGGGCACGTTGATCATGGTAAGACATCCTTATTAGATAAAATAAGAAATGCGAATGTAACGGAAGGTGAAGCAGGGGGAATTACACAGCACATTGGTGCCTACTCTGTGACATTGAAAGACGGTCGCAAGATGACATTCCTCGATACACCAGGTCACGAAGCCTTTACAGCTATGCGTGCTCGCGGTGCTCAAGTAACAGACGTTGCGATTATCATTGTCGCTGCGGATGATGATGTAATGCCTCAAACAAAAGAAGCAATTTCTCACGCACAGGCTGCAGCTGTACCAATGGTATTTGCAATCAATAAAATTGATAAACCGGGTGCAAGTCCTGATAAGATCCGCGAACAACTCTCTGCTATGAACATATTAGTAGAGGAATGGGGTGGCAAATACCAATGTCAGGAAATTTCAGCCAAGAAAAACTTGAATATAGATGCCTTATTGGATAAGGTATTGCTAGAAGCAGAAATTTTAAATCTACGCGCAAATCCGGATAAAAACGCTCACGGAAATGTAATCGAATCATCATTAGACAAAGGAAAAGGATATGTTACGAACATGTTGGTTACCGCAGGTACAATGCGCGTTGGAGATGTTGTCTTGGTAGGTCGAAATTATGGTCGCGTACGTGCCATGCACGATGAGCATGGTGTTTTATTGAAAGAAGCCGGGCCATCTCAACCAGTATCGGTATTGGGGATTAACGGCGCTCCATCTGCAGGGGATACTTTCCATGTTATGGACGACGAAAAAGAGGCTAAAACAATTTCGTCTAAAAGAGAACAATTATACCGTGAACAAGGATTGCGGACTACGAAACATATTACGTTGGATGAAATCGGTCGTCGTTTGGCGATTGGAGACTTTAAGGAATTAAATATCATTGTGAAAGGTGACGTGGATGGATCTATCGAAGCACTTTCCGATTCATTGTTGAGATTATCCACTGAAGAAATTCAAATCAACATCGTACACAAAGGTGTAGGTGCGATTTCTGAGGCAGATGTCAACTTAGCATCTGCATCAGATGCAATCATTATAGGTTTCCAAGTTCGACCTTCTTTGGCCGCACGCAAGTTAGCGGAGAACGAACAAATTGATATCCGATTATACTCTGTTATCTACAAAGCAATCGATGAGATTAAAGCTGCTATGGAAGGTATGTTATCTCCAGATATTGAAGAAAAGATCCTTGGTTCAGCTGAAGTACGCGAAACATTCGATATAACGAAAGTAGGTACGATCGCAGGTTGTTTTGTATTGGATGGAATCATTAAACGTACATCAAAGATTCGTGTAATCCGAGATGGTATCGTAATCCATACTGGACTTCTTGGTTCTTTGAAACGCTTCAAAGACGATGTAAAAGAAGTTAAAAACAACTACGAATGTGGTTTAAACATTGATAAATTCAACGATATTAAAATTGGTGATATCATTGAAGCATTCGAAGAAGTAGAAGTAGCTAGAAAACTCTAAATTTCTTTGATTTACTATTGAAAAGGCCCTCTTAGAGGGCTTTTTTGTTTAATTAACAGTTTAAGGCGGCATAAAATCAAAGGTTTCCTCAGATTTAGCTACCTTTGAAAAAATTTTTGGAAATGAATATGATGATTTTACAACTTCTTAGTGGAGGCCATATTATTTTGATCTTAGCAGTTGTGCTTTTATTGTTCGGTGGAAAGAAAATTCCTGAATTAATGAAAGGTCTAGGTCAGGGCGTTAAAGAATTTAAAGACGCTTCAAAATCTGACAAAGATCAAGCAACTGAACCAAAGCAAAATACTGAGGAGAAGAATTCTTAATTCCCATTTTCATGCATAAAACTTTTGCTGAGGTAAAATCTGCCCTTGCTTCAGGGTCTGCGGTTGTAGATATTGTGAAGGGATACCTGAATGCTATTCAGCAAACCAGTGATTTGAATGCTTTCTTGGAAGTTTTCGAAACTTCTGCTCTTGCGCAAGCAGAGTCTGTTGACCAAAAAATCGCAGCTGGCACAGCCGGTCGACTAGCAGGAATGGTAATCGGCATCAAAGACAATCTCTGTTACAAAAATCACAAAGTATCTGCTGCATCAAAAATCCTCGAAGGATTTGAATCATTGTATACAGCAACTGCTGTTCAACGACTTATCGATGAAGATGCAGTTATTATCGGGCGTTTAAATTGCGATGAATTTGCCATGGGTAGCAGTAATGAAAACTCTGCCTTCGGTCCTGTTAAGAATAATTTAAACAAATCACTTGTTCCTGGAGGTTCATCAGGCGGTTCTGCCGTGGCGGTTTCTGCTGGTCTGTGCACTGCGGCGTTGGGAAGTGACACGGGTGGTTCAATTCGCCAACCCGCTTCGTTTACGGGAACGTATGGTTTAAAACCTACCTATGGAAGAATTAGTCGGTATGGATTGATTGCATATGCTTCTTCTTTTGATCAAATCGGTCCTTTTACCAATAGCTTAAACGATTCAGCTTTATTGTTAGAAATAATGGCTGGTATCGATGAATTCGATTCTACAGCATCCTCACGACCAATTGAAACTTGCACAGAGCGAAGCTCGGGTAAAACTTTGAAAATTGCAGTCCTTAAGGAAAGTTTAACTGCTGACGGTGTGGATGAGGAAGTGAAATCTTCTTTGAACAAACAAATCTCCAAGTTAAAGGCCGCAGGTCATCTCGTGGAGGAGGTATCATTCCCTTACCTTGAATACATGGTGCCGACCTATTACGTGTTGACCACAGCTGAGGCCTCTTCTAATCTTTCCCGATTTGATGGGGTGCATTATGGTTATCGTCATCCAGAAGCGAAGGGAGTTGAAGACACCTATAAAAAATCGCGTTCTTTTGGTTTTGGGCCTGAAGTTCAGCGCAGAATAATGGCAGGCACGTTTGTCCTTTCACACGGTTTTTATGATGCCTATTACACAAAAGGACAAAAAGTTCGACGTGTACTTCGGGATAAAACTGATGAGATTCTTAATCAATACAACGCAATAATTTTACCTACAACACCATCAACTGCATTTGCATTGGATTCCGTAAATGATCCTATTCAGATGTATTTGCAAGATATATTTACGGTACATGCAAATCTTACCGGAAATCCGGCATTATCGTTACCTTTAGGGGAGCACTCGAATGGACTACCCTTTGGTATTCAGCTTATGGGAAATCATTTTGCTGAGAAGGAACTTTTCGATATTGCAAGTATTTTAGTTAACAACACCTTGGATTCATGAGAATTATCCTTTCGGTATCACTTATTATCTGTTTTCTGACAGGGGTTTACTCGCAGAAAGCGGCGCATCTTGTGAAGCCGGGAGATACTTTAAACAAAGATCCCTTTATCAACACTGTTGAACAAAGCCTTCGTTTGTTTTTAACGGATTACGTCAACAAAAATGAGTATGATTCAATTATCAAAGCGCTCAATTATGAGCCTGATCATATTCCTCAATTTACAGACGAGCAATACTGTGAGCATATTAAAAAATTGAACGAAACAACACCGTTCAAATTTGAATGCAACCAAGCCACTTTATCAACCATTAAGTTTTTTGTAAAAAGCAGGCGAAGTTTTGCGCGGATTATACTTGGGCGATCCAATCTCTATTTCGACATGTTCGAAGAAAAGCTTTCTGAATATGGGCTGCCTTTAGAATTAAAGTTTCTTCCAGTAATAGAAAGTGGGTTGAGACCGCAAGTTAAGTCACATGCAGGAGCGCTCGGACTTTGGCAATTTATGTACCGCACAGGGCTTTATTTTGGGTTGAAAGAGAATTCTTACCTTGATGAGCGAATGGATCCTGTTTTAGCGACAGATGCAGCTTGCAGGTATTTAAAGCAATTATATGGCATCTACGGAGAATGGAATCTGGCGCTTGCTGCATACAATGCGGGGCCCGGAAACGTGAACCATGCAATTAGAAGATCAGGAAACAAAACCACTTATTGGGAAGTTCGGCCCTATTTACCTTCTGAGACTCAAGCGTATGTTCCTAATTTTTTAGCCGCTGCCTATTTATTGACATTCCATGCTGAGCACAACATTTTACCCATCGAACCGAAAGTACATTATGCCCAACTCGATACTATGTGTCTTTCGTCAGGAATGCACATGGCAACCATCTCTAAACTTGTAAACTGGCCGGTTGACGATATAAAAAGCCTAAATCCAGTTTATAAGAGCACCTATATTCCAAAAACAAATCCGGGACAATGTATTTCTGGTCCCCTAGAAAAGATTGGATTACTTGTAAGTTTAGAGGATAGTTTGTATGCCATGGAAAAACGCGGCTATTCTGGACAAGGATATGTTGCACCAAAACCAGTTGTTGAAACACCTGTAATAATTGATACAGTTCAAATTACAGACTCCCTTGGTGTGTCCAAAGGGGAAGCCGTCGAAACCTACATATACCACAAGGTAAAGTCTGGTGAAACAATGGCGAGTATTGCAACAAAGTATAAAGTTACAATCCAGCAACTTATGGAATGGAATGCTTTACGAACTTCAAATATTTATGTTGGTCAACGGCTTAAACTGAAAACTGGCGAAGCAAAACCTGTTGTAAAAGAAGTGCCAAAGGAAACTCCTGCACAAGAGCCTCCTGTCGTTAAAAAATACTATGCCGTTCGAGCTGGAGATACATTTTCAAAAATTGCCGATCGGAATGGCCTTACCCAAACGCAATTGTCTCGACTCAACCCCGGTGTGAATGTAAACAGACTCAATGTGGGTCAACAAATTAGGATTAAATAACCTTACCCCGCTGCATTCATGAAATTATCTGCGGTCATCATTACATTCAATGAAGAAAGGAATATCAAGCGATGCCTTGAGTCGTTGGAGGGTGTTGCAGACGAAATCCTAGTCGTCGACTCTTTTTCAAAAGATCGAACAGAAGAGATTTGTCACTCGTTCAATGTTCGATTCATTCAAAACGCATTTGAAGGCCACATTCAACAGAAAAACTTTGCCATAGACCAAGCAGAGAACGATTGGATTTTATCGTTGGATGCAGATGAAGCCCTCACTTCAGAATTAAAAGAAAGCATACTCACAATTAAACTAGACCCAACGTTTGATGGTTACAGAATGAATCGTCTAACGAACTACTGTGGACATTGGGTGCGTTATTGTGGATGGTATCCTGACACAAAAATTCGATTGGTAAACAGAAATACAGCTCGGTGGCAAGGTGTTAATCCACACGATCGTTTAGATCTTTTAAATGGCCAAGAGCCGGGTTTCCTCATCGGAGATTTGTTGCATTATTCCTATTACACAAAAGAAGATCACCTGAAACAAATAGAATACTTTGGAGACATCGCTGCTAAAGAATTATATGAGCGTGGAGGAAGATCAAATTATTTAAAAATTGGTATTAAGGTAATTGCGCAATTTTTCAAAAGTTTTATCCTAAAACGTGGATTACTTGATGGAAAAGCCGGATTTACGATTTCACGTCTCAGCGCTTATGCGACGTACAGAAAATACATCAAATTACTTCATTTACAACAATCAAAATGAGCATTAAGCGTATCATCATATCACGCACTGATAGCATTGGAGATGTAATGTTAACGCTTCCGATGTGTGTTTGGCTGCGTGACCATTTTATTGATGCCGAAATAATTTATTTAGGCAGGGGCTATACAAAGCCGGTAATCGATGCGTTTTCAGTAATTGATCGTTTCATAGACTGGCAAGAAATTGAAGCTTTACCAATTGAGGGGAAAACGACATTTTTCAAAGCGCTCGAAGCAGATGCCATTATTCACGTTTTTCCAAATAAAGAAATTGCGAGTCTTGCTAAAAAAGCAAAGATACCAATGCGCGTAGGAACATCGCATCGGAGTTTTCATTTACTAAGTTGCAACCATAGAGTTGGTTTCTCGAGAAAGAATTCAGATTTCCATGAATCACAATTGAACTTTGAATTGCTTCGTCCTTTTGGATTAAAAAACATTCCTTCACTTGAAGAGGTGATAGAAAGTACGAAAGCCTTTAGAGTGCAGGAGATACCATTGCCTGACGGCTTAGAAAACAGCATAAAATCAAAAGAAAAAACCATTATTCTGCATCCAAAATCACAAGGTAGTGCGATGGAGTGGCCCATCGAATCTTATTTGGAATTAAGCAGGCAATTGGTTTCTAAAGGATACACCGTTTTTTATACAGGTACTGAAAAAGAAGGCTTGCTGTTCAGACACCTTTTACCTGAAGATCCTGCGGTCGTTGACTTGACCGGCAAACTCGACTTATACCAACTTGTCTATTTTATTTCCAAGGTGAAAAATCTTGTTGCCTGTTCAACTGGACCCCTTCATATTGCTGGATTTACGGGCATCAACACCATTGGCCTTTTCTCTCCAAAGCGACCAATTCATCCGGGGCGTTGGGCTGCATTAGGACGAAAAGTTCATGTTTTGACATTTGACCCAAAATGTCCGCAATGTCAGAAGAAAAAGGCCTGCGATTGTATCAAACAAATACCGGTATCACGCGTTTTGGATGCCATTGCCTAAAGAAAATTTAATTGTTCCGTTGTTTGCCAATTTCATAGTTGGTGTAGGTGCTGGTGCGCTTTGCAGCGTTTGGTTGAATCATTGCGGTGCAAGAAGCTATTGGGTGGAAGGATGTGCTATGGGTTTACTAAGCTTTAGTTTTTACAGCTTTTACCATTTCAGAAAGTTTAATTTCCTTCCTGTAAGCATTAGTTTTTTTCTAGGAATCTGCTTTTTCATCTTTCAAATAAAACCCAACAATCTTGCTTTTTGGCAATGGTTTACTGCTATAAACATTTTCGCTCTAAGTCTTTTTTATGTGTTCCCAGCTAAAAAAAGTTTGCGTGACGCCCCTTTTCTCAAAGCAACCATCATCGCTTTGGTATGGGTATTTATTCTTTTCATTTTCCCACTTTGGAATCAAGCAATAAAAACGCAACTTCATCAAATTGAAATCATTGCTTTTGCATTGCTCTTTTTCGGACTAACCATTCCATTTGACATACGTGATCATAAAAAAGACAAAACTGCTTTAAAAACGTTGCCACAACTCATTGGTGTTCGGTATGCGCTATTAATTGCTAGCCTATTGATTGCGGGCTTTTCATGGCTAATGTATTCCAGCACACACTTCTTTGGGTGGTTCGGCTTTGCTCCAATTGCCATTGGTTTTGTACTTTTTGCAAAAGAGCATCGACAAAAAATCTATTTTATTCTAATCGATGCGCTGGTATTGCTCGCAGCATTCGTCCTATATCTCTCCTAGGCAAACAAGGCTTTTACCACCTCATCAATGCGGCCGCACTTCACCAATTGAATTTTAAAATTCTTCTGTTCGATTCCCTTGTTGTATTTCGAAATCACGATTCGCTCGAATCCAAGTTTCTCCGCTTCGTAAATGCGCTGTTCCATGCGGTTAACAGGTCGCACCTCCCCGGACAAACCAACCTCAGCTGAAAGAGCGATACTTTTGTCCACCGGAAGATCGGCGTTGGAGGAAAGAACAGCAGCTACAACCGCAAGATCTATTGCAGGGTCATCCACCTTGATTCCTCCTGCAATATTTAAAAAGACATCCTTTGCACCCAATTTAAAGCCGCAACGTTTTTCCATTACGGCTAGCAGCATATTCAAGCGCTTTGTATCGAATCCTGTAGATGAACGCTGAGGAGTTCCATATGCTGCCGAACTTACCAAGGCCTGAACTTCCACTAACATTGGGCGCATTCCCTCTAGCGTTGCCGCGATGGAAATACCACTCAACGAACTGTCTGTATTTGTAATCAATATTTCAGATGGGTTTTCCACCTGGCGAAGTCCACTGCCCAACATTTCATAAATGCCTAACTCGTTCGTACTTCCAAACCTATTTTTGATACTCCTGAGTAAGCGGTACACATGATTTCTATCTCCTTCAAATTGCAGCACTGTGTCCACCATGTGCTCAAGAACTTTTGGTCCGGCAAGCGAACCCTCTTTTGTTATGTGGCCAATTAGAAAAACAGGTGTTCCAGTTTGTTTAGCATAACGCAACAATTGCGCTGTGCACTCCCTCACTTGAGAGATGCTTCCCGGCGAACTTTCAATTTGAGTTGAAAAAAGTGTTTGAATAGAATCGATGACAATTAATTCAGGCTGGATCTCTTCGGCTTGTTTAAATATATTCTGAAGATTGGTTTCAGTTAAGATAAAACAACCCTGGTTTTTAACCCCAATCCGCTCTGCGCGCATTTTGATTTGCTGCTCACTCTCCTCTCCAGAGACATAGAGTACCTTTAAGTCATTTTGTTCAATGGCCACCTGCAACAACAAGGTAGATTTTCCGATACCAGGTTCACCACCAAAAAGAATTAGCGAGCCAGGAACTAATCCACCGCCTAGCACACGATTCAATTCATTGTCGAGCAAAGGTCTGCGGGGCTGTTCTTGTTGCTCGATGCTTTGCAGCGTTTGAGGTCGCGCGTTTCTTGTTGTTGAAGAAAAGGCCACAACGGTCGGGATGTTTTTTTCGATTATTTCTTCAACAAACGTGTTCCATTCATTGCAAGAAGGACATTTCCCAAGCCATTTTGGAGTTTCGTAACCACAGTTTTGGCAGAAGTACGCAGATTTGATTTTAGCCATCGATAATTTTCTGAAGTTTAAAGTTAGGGGAATATTCGCATACCTTTTTAGTTAGTAGAGAATTTAGTGTTAAACTACTTCAATGATGCAGAAAAATGAATTTTATTACTGATATTGCACTACCTTAAAAAAATTAAAAAGACTAACCTTTACCCTTGTAAGTGCGTCTAACTTGAAGTGTATTTGGGAAAATAAAATTCCCTATCCACATTTTTATACTATGAGAAAATTAATCGGCTTACTCTTTCTATTCCTATTCACTGTTCCTCAATCAATTGGGCAAATTGTGGATCCATTTACGATTCGATATCAAACAAATTTAAAAGGGGGATTGGTCTATTTGGCAAATTCATCTATTGGATGCAATTGCGCCGCAAACAATGAAACACCGCCGGGAGGAACGAGCGATAACAACGATTTTTCGATGGCCTATGTAAATACGGATAGTGATCCCGCTACATTCATGTCAAGTAGTGATCAGTTAGATCTCCCCAATTGCAGTAAAATCGTCTGGGCTGGTTTATATTGGGTAGGAATGCTAAATACGCCGGCAAGTTCAACAACCAATTATAATCTAAGAAATCAAGTCAAACTAAATGCAAATAACGGTGCCTACATCAATTTAATTGCTGACGAAATACTAAATAATACGGTTGGAAAAACAATGTATAACTGTTTCAAAGACGTCACCTCTATCGTTCAAGCTAATCCTATTAATGCAAGTTACAGCGTGGCCAATGTGGTCACACAAAACGGCAGCAACACTTTTGGTGGGTGGACGATGGTCGTTGTCTACCAAAACATCTATGAGTCGATGAAAAACGTGACGGTTTACGATGGATTGGCAAATGTCAACTCTACATCCGGGACAGTGAATATCAATCTAAGTGGTTTTTTAACACCAACTTCTGGTCCAGTCAATTTTGAGCTTGGCGTCGTGGCACATGATGGCGACAGAGGTCAAACGGGAGACCAGTTAGCATTTAATGGTGCTGGTAGTTTTGTAACCATAAGCGACGCTATACATACCGCCAACAATGTCTTCAACAGCACTATTTCCAGAAATGGTGTGCTTACCCCTCTCAGAAATCCAAGTTACAATAACAATCTTGGACATGATGCCAATATTTATTCACCAAACAATTCTACATTTAACTACATCGGTAATTCAGCAACTTCTGCCCAAATAAGGGTGTCAACGACTTTTGAAACAGTCTTGACAAGTGTACTTACCGCTGCAATCGATATTTTTGAACCCGATTTAAGAGCGACAGTAGCTTACACCGATCTAAATGGCGGGGTGGTGCAGCCAGGAGATATTCTCGAATATTCGATAACCGCCAAAAACATTGGGTCAGATGTTTCTATTAATACTTATCTAACTGATACACTCGACACCCGACTCCAGTACCTTCCTGGAACACTTACCTACTCCTATGGTCCTAACAGTGGTGTGAAAACCGACCCAACAGATAGCGATCAAGCTGAATTCATCGCTTCAAGCAACGTAATCAGTGCGCGGATTGGATCAGGAGCGACTGGCACAAGCGGTGGGGCGGTTGTAAATTCTTCCACTGGGGCAGACAGCACCGTTGTAAAATTCAGAGTGAAGTTGAATGAAAATTGTGCCGTTTGGCAATGTGGCACACAACTTCAAAATCAGGCTTATATATTTGGTACAGGACAAATTTCTGGCACAAACAATACGAACAATGGTCTCTCTGATCAACTTGATGCCAGTGGATGTCCCTCGCCAGAAAGTGGACTAGTGAATGTAAATACTTCTTCCTGTGTCCCATTTTTGTTAAATCATTCTGATAGCGTTTGCACAGGTCAAACGATACAATTTAATTTTCCTGATTCCCCCTATATTACCTATAGTTGGACAGGACCAAATGGTTTTACATCAACAATTTCAAATCCATCTATACCCAATTCTGCACTCACTGATGCCGGAAATTATTACCTGACTGTCGCATACAACGGTACTACCTGCGTGGATGATACAATCGCACCCGTTTTTGTTAGTGATCCACCAACGCTTCAATTCATTGACCTGCAAAATGACACTTGCTATCAAGCCGGTGGAGGATCAGTTGATGTCGCAGGTCAGGGCAACAGTCCATTCACGTATTCTTGGTCCAACAACGATCCGAATGCACTTGCAGACAGCCTTTATGCAGGAACCTATTCTGTCGTCATCACTGATCAATACCATTGTACCGTTTCTGATACGTTTACTATCACCGAACCCGCACAATTCACCGTTTCAGCCTCTGTCACTTCCGATTACAATGGGCAGGATATCAGTTGTTTTTCGGCCAGTGACGGGAGTGCTGCTGCTGCTACTTCAGGAGGAATTGTTCCCATTACCATCACTTGGCTGGAAAGCGGAACAATCGGTAACAATATCTCTGCCCTCTCAGCAGGACAATACAATGTCCAAGCAATTGATCAAACAGGTTGTATCGCCATTGATTCCATTACGATCACTGAACCTGATTCCATTCAAATTACTGCGATCACGACTGATATACTTTGTTTTGGCGACAGTACAGGGGCCATTAATGCGAGTATCACTGGCGGAACAGAAGCCTACACCTTCTCTTGGGTTGACGGTGAAACAACAGAAGATTTGAGTGCCATTCCAATTGGTACATATGTACTAACTGTTACCGATGCTAATGCATGTATCCAGGTGGATAGTTTTAGTTTAACACAACCGTCTTTGCCAATTACAATCAATTCAACGAATACTCCTATAGCCTGCTTCGGTGATACAGCTGCCTTACTGGATCTAAGTGTGATTGGTGGAGTAGGTCCTTACACCTACACATGGGCAGGGGGTGAAACTTCTCAAGATTTAACGGAAGTTATTGCCGGCACTTATTCTGTTACCGTTACGGATGCTAACAGCTGTCAGATGAATTTTGATTATACCGTCACGGAGCCGGGAGCTTTAACGGCTAGCTTCTCCAATACCAATCCTGTTTGTCAGGCGGGTAGTCAGGGATCGATTGACCTCACTGTAAACGGTGGCACGCCAGGTTTCTCTTATTTCTGGAACTCAACAGCTACTGCAGAAGACCTCACCGGATTATTCGCAGGGAACTATGAATGCAGTGTAATCGATCAAAATGGTTGCACGGCCACTTTCCAAACCACACTCTCTGATCCGGATGCGCTTGTTTTGACTGCTGTGCTTTCTGATGTGCTTTGTTATGGCGATTCAACCGGAAAAATAGACATTACGCCTTCCAACGGAACACTTCCCTACTCTTTTGAATGGACCAACGGAACAACTAATGAAGACGCTGTGGACCTGCCAATTGGCATTTACGCCGTAAACGTTTCTGATGCGAATGGTTGCGGTTTCTTTGAATCGTTTGTAATCGATCAACCCGACACTTCGCTCTACGTGGTTTCTTCCTCTGCGACATCACTTCTTTGTAACGGAGATACGACCGCTGTTCTTACAATTAGTGTTGCTGGAGGAACCTTGGATTACAATTATTTGTGGACGAATGGCGACACCACGAACACTAGCAACAACTTAGGTGCAGGAAACTACAATGTCACTGTTTCTGACAATAACGGATGCTTGGTATCGCAAAATTTCAATCTCACAGAACCTGCATTATTAGAGTTGAGTGAATCTCACACGAACGTACTTTGTTTTGGAGAGGCAACCGGCGCTGTTGATGCGAGCACTATAGGTGGAACATCTCCATACACTTATGCGTGGTCGAATGGTCCAACGAATGAAGATCTTTCAGCCATCACGGCAGGAACTTACTCACTGACCACAACGGATGACAATGGTTGTACAGACACCATTTCGGTCACAATTACGCAACCACAGTATGGAATTGCGCTATCTTCTTCTGCTACGGACGTGCTGTGCTATGGAGGGAATGATGGCGGAATAGATCTTACGATTACTGGCGGAACACCAGCTTATTCGCTGTTGTGGAACACCTCTGAGACAACTGAAGATCTCTCAAACCTTGAAGCCGGGAACTACACAGTTACCGTCACCGATGCCAACGGTTGCTCGATTCTGCAATCGATAAATGTCAACGAACCAAACGGACCTCTTTCGCTTTCAGGCAGCGGATCGTCAATCTGTTTGGGTGGTTCCAACGGAGAAGCAGTTGTAGAAGCGAACGGCGGCACACCCATATACAGCTATCAATGGGATTCGAATCCTGACGACACGCTTAATATGCTCACTAATTTACTGCCTGGAACATACACTGTGGTGGTAACAGATCAGAACGGCTGCTCGGAAAATATAAGCTTTACAGTGGATCAGCCAGATGAATTGGAAGGATGCGTAGTACTGGAAATGCCGAATGTCTTCTCTCCAAATGGAGACAATACAAATGAATTTTGTATCCCTGTAAAAGTGTTGAACATTAAATCCTACAACATTCAGATCATCAACCGTTGGGGACTTTCGATTTATCAAGGAGAGGACTTCACCACCGGTTGGGATGGCAACGTTAATGGCGAACCTGCAACTGAAGGCGTTTATTTCTACAAAGTGGATTACACCGACAATTACGACCAAATTGGGGTATTGCAAGGGTTTGTTACGCTAATGAGGAAGTAGGGAAAGTTCAATTAGTTCAGGTCTCGATAAGCCTCCTGCATCGGCACTCGACCTGCTTTTATCATTGGGAAGCTCACCGAGTGGCCGCTTAAGCGGTTGTATCGAGGGCAAGCTGGACAATGTTCAATTAGTTCAATTAGTTCAATTAGTTCAATTAGTTCAAAACATTTTTAACTTGCAGAACTATCGTTTCGAAAGCTTCATTACTTCTTTTATATTGACCATTGCAGAATGGCGCATTCAGCGTAGCGGTGGAATTATTCTACGCTTCGAAGGATATGCTATCCTTCGAAATCATAGGTGTCTTATTCAT
>CAISOQ010000202.1 GCA_903887095.1 uncultured Flavobacteriia bacterium | reverse complement strand
GTAACTCTGATTATGTCTATGTTGAGAAGGGAGGAGAAATTATCCCGAAAATTGTTGGCGTAAATGAAACCCGTCGAACGAATTCAACATTAATTGAATTTCCAGCTGAATGTCCTGAATGCCATGCCAATTTAATCAGACGTGAAGGTGAAGCACAACATTATTGTCCAAATGAAATAGCTTGTCCACCACAAATCAAGGGTAAAATTGAGCATTTTATTGGAAGAAAAGCGATGAATATTGAAGGATTGGGCGCTGAAACAGTGGATCAATTGTTTGAAAATGGCTTGTTGAAAAACGCCGCGGATCTATATGATTTGACTTTTGATAAATTGATTGTACTTGACAGAATGGCTGAAAAGTCGGTAGAAAATCTTTTAAATGGGTTAGAAGAGTCAAAAAAGATTCCTTTTGAGCGTGTTTTGTTTGCTGTTGGAATTCGATTTGTTGGAGAAACAGTAGCAAAGAAATTAGCCAAGCATTTTAAGTCCATAGATAACATCAAGAATGCTAAATTTGATGAATTATTAGAGGCTGAAGAAATAGGAGAAAAAATAGCGATTTCTATTCAGCAATACTTTTTGGATGAAGGCAATCAATCAATAATTGAGCGTCTCAGAGAAAGTGGATTGCAAATGGAAGTAATTGAAAAGGAAGCAGTGTCTGACACATTTAATGGGATGTCATTTGTTGTTTCTGGAGTTTTTCTTTCTTTCTCTAGAGACGAATTAAAAGAATTAATCGAATCCAATGGTGGTAAAAACGTGTCTTCCATTTCTTCCAAAACAGATTATGTGGTGGCAGGTGAGAATATGGGGCCTTCTAAACTAAAAAAGGCAACAGATTTAGGAATTAAGATACTATCTGAGGATGATTTTATTAAATTGCTGAAAAATTAAAGTGAGTCAAGAACTATCGATATGGTCTAGAATAAAAAGGTTGCTTATTGTGCTGCCTTATAACGAAGAATTGGAGTACTTCGAATACCTTGCTTCATTGGATGAGATATTGAATGAAAGCAATGTACAGGACCTTAAAATTATTGTACCCCTTCCAAAACAAGTGAAGAAGGAAATTCTCCCAACACATCGTTTAATTCATTACTTCTCTCCAAAAGATCTTTCCTTTTTCGGGAAATTGAGAGATGAGGAAATGGAACGTATCATTGTGCAACCTTACGATGCTATGATTTGGTTCTATACAGATGACAAGAAATTAATGAAGCTTTTGAAAAATGTTCATTCACCATGGAAAGTGGGGGTTAATGTGTCAAATGATTTCTTTTCGATCAAAGTAGAGAGTAAATCAGAAAAACCTGCAGAAGTTGTCCAATTTGCATTCAAAACATTAGATAAAATTTCGGGATATGAATAATCCTTTCAAAGGTACAGGTGTTGCGCTGGTAACGCCATTCAAAGCGGACTTTTCAGTTGATTATGATGCGCTAAAAAATCTTGTTCATCTTCAGATTCAAGGTGGAACTGATTTTTTGGTTGTGCAAGGTACTACCGGGGAATCGCCAACACTTTCAAAGGATGAAAAATTGAAGGTGCTTGAAACTGTGCAAGAGGCAAACCAAGGGAAATTAAAAATTGTTTATGGCGTAGGTGGAAATGACACCATTGCAGTTGGAAATAATTTGAAATCACTACCAACGGGTATAGATGGAATTCTTTCTGTTTCACCTTATTACAATAAACCAATTCAGAAGGGAATTATTGCGCATTATTCATACATAGCAGAATGCACGGATTTGCCTATCATTCTTTACAATGTTCCTGGTCGAACAGGTTCAAATATGACAACTGAAACAACTTTGGAACTTTCAGCTATTTCCAATATTGTGGCAATGAAAGAAGCTTCGGGAAACATGGAGCAGATCATGGAAATAATTCGCAGCAAACCAGCAGGATTTGATTTGCTTTCTGGTGATGATGCGATTACGCTGCCTCTTATTGCTGCGGGCGCTGATGGTGTAATTTCAGTTGTGGCGAATGCCTTTCCTGAGAAATTTTCTAAAATGGTGAAAAGTGCGCTTCAAGGAGATTTTGCTGTTTCACGAAAAGAACATTATGATTTGCTTCCAGTGACCAAAATGTTTTTCGAAGAGGGAAATCCAGGTGGTGTGAAGGTTGCATTAAACAAAAGGGGATTGATGCAGGAATTTATGAGGCTTCCCTTATTTCCAGTTTCTGAAGGACTAAGATCAAGAATTTCTATTGAAACTGACAAACTATTAGCTTGAAAATGACAGAAACATGTAATCAAATTGTTGAATTGATAAAATGTTCTGAAAGGATCATCATCACTTCTCACAAAGGTCCGGATGGTGATTCAATAGGTAGTTCACTGGGACTGTATTTTTTCATTCAACAACTAGGTAAAGAGGCAGTGGTTTGTCATCCGGATGAAGCTCCCAAGTTCTTGAAATGGTTGAATGGCGTGAATACTGTTGTCGCTTATGAAACGAATCCTCTTCAAGTCAAAGAATTGTTATCAAACGCAGATTTGATTTTTTGTTTGGATTACAATGCTCCAGATCGTGTGGGACAAGAAATGGCAAAAGATTTAGTGGCTGCAGGTGGTAAAAAAGTGATGATTGATCACCATATGTTTCCGGCTGACTTTTGCGATGTAGTGATATCAGAAACTACTTGTTGTTCTACTTCTCAGTTAATTTATGAATTGATTGATCAATCAGTCAATAGTGATTTAATTGACGAAAATATAGGTACACCGTTGTATTTGGGAATCATGACAGATACTGGTTCGTTTCGTTTTCCATCTGTTCAACCGAGAACACATGAAATAATTGCTGATTTACTTCGGAAAGGAGTAAAGCACAGTGTCGTGCATGAAAAAGTATATGATTCTAACACATTGGATCGTTTGCAGTTGCGCGGTTTCGCAATTTCGGAACGTTTTCAAAAATTAAATGGATTTCCAGTTGCAATTATTTCATTAACCGCGGCTGACTTAGATCGTTTTAATTATCAAAAGGGCGATACTGAAGGATTGGTAAATGTTGCTTTGTCAGTTCATGGGATTATGATAGCAGGATTTTTCATGGAAAAGGATGGGATCATAAAAATTTCATTT
>CAISOQ010000201.1 GCA_903887095.1 uncultured Flavobacteriia bacterium | reverse complement strand
GTGTATCATCAAATTCAACCCTTGCAACTTCGGCATGGCCAGTATTTCCCTCACAGATTTGCTTGTATGAAGGATTAAGTGTTTGTCCACCGCAATAACCAGGATAAACATCTATCACACCAATCATTTCTTTATAACATGCTTCAATGCACCAAAAACAACCCGCACCAAAAGTAGCTTCCTTTATCATCTTTTAATTTTAAACAAAGATAAAACAACCTTGGACAAAAGATGTTTCAAATTTACTCATCAGAAAACCATTGTTTAACATTACTTTTGTTCCATGTCAAAGGGTTATTCAAAGAATTTCTGGTTCATGTGTGCTTCCATGTTCCTTTTTATGACAAGTTTCAACCTTATACTTCCCGAATTAAATCAATTTTTAACAAATTTAGGTGGCAGCTCCCAAAAAGGTTTAATTATCTCCCTCTTCACTATTTCAGCTGGAATTTCAAGACCATTTTCTGGTAAACTTTCAGATTATATCGGTCGCAAAAAAGTAATGATCATTGGCATATTGGTTTGTTTTATCGTTTCAACGCTCTACCCGCTCTCCTTTTCTGTTTGGTTTTTCCTTACACTTCGGTTCATGCATGGTTTTAGCGCTGGATTCACTCCAACAGGCGCCACTGCTTTAATCACTGACATTTTACCAGAACACAAACGAGGCGCAGGAATGGGAATATGGGGTACTTTCATTTCTTTAGGAATTGGAGTCGGTCAATCATTGGGCAGTTTTATTTATCAGGAAATTGGGATATCAAGTTTATTCATGATTTCCGCCGGAACTGCTGCACTATCAAGTATTTTGCTTTTTTCCGTGACAGAGACACTTCAGAATCCAGTAAAATTTAATTTTTCCTTATTAAAGGTCTCTTGGAAAGATGTTTTTGAACCCTCGGTTCTTCCTGCTGCAGTTGTGATGTTTCTTTCCGCTATTTGTTCCGGGATTATTTTTGTTTTAACACCAGACATGTCCGAATACTTGGGGATTCAAAACAAAGGGTTTTTCTTTGGAACATACGTCATTTCAACCATTTTAATTCGACTTTTCACGAGCTCTGTTTCCGATCGAATTGGCCGCAGAAAGACATTGTTAATTGGAATGAGCGTACTTTTTATTAGCATGATTATGATTGGTTTAGCGAAAGATGTTTACACGTATGTTGCAGCTTCAATTGTATTTGGAATTGCTACAGGAATATCCAGTCCAACCTTATTCGCCTGGACAGCAGACCTTTCTCATGTAGACCGCAGAGGCGTTGGTTCAGGCACTATGTTTATCGCTTTGGAACTTGGAATTATGACTGGGTCGCTTTCAACCTTGTTAATCTATGACAGCACAAAATCAACTATTCTTGCCGGATTTCTGTTTGGGGCACTTATGGCTCTAATTTGTGTTTTTTATCTTTTCTGGCATCTTAAAAAACGTCAGTCACTCACTTGAACATCTTCCCTAAGGTATTTTCTAACCAAATAATGTCCGAGGTAAATGACAGGAGTCAATAAGATTGCTATACCCAATTTTAATAAATAGTTCGTTGGTGCAATATTGAAAAAATCATTCATTGTTATTGCGCCGGTTAAGACAAAACCTATGTACAAAACAACAATTGTATCCACCATCTGGGATATTACAGTACTCCCTGTACTTCTTAGCCAAATGTATCTATTCCCAGTCTTTCTCTTAATCCAATGAAACAAAGTTGCATCCATTATTTGAGACAATAAAAAGGCAGCTATACTTCCAATTATAACAGCTTGCGCTTGACCAAAGACTTTACCAAATTCAGCATTGGTTGCCAATGAAGATCCCGGGATTTCTTTCGCAGGTAATTGCAAGGCGATCGAAACGATTATGAAGCAATATGCAATAAGAATTGCGGTAATCCATGAAATTCTACGAACGGCCTTTTCACCATAAAATTCATTCAACAGATCCGTAATGATGAAAACTACTGGCCAAGGAATAACACCAACAATTGTAACAAATGGCCCTATTTTATTACCACTTATAGAAAATGAAATTGGGATTTCTATGAGTTTATTGCTGATTAACTCAGCTGTAATTGCATTGGTTACAAATAATCCGGCTAAAAATACAAAGAGCCATTGTCTTCTTCCGTTCAACGTTAATTTCTCCATAAAACTATTCTTCGCCGTAATCCAAGCGTTTTGCTTTTATAAATCTAGGGATAAAATATTTACTTGTTTTAAAATTCTCAATGGTCACACCGCGCGAAGTGGAAGAATGAATAAATTTAATCGCATCTGACGTCACCTCAATTACCATTGCAACATGTCCAACACGTGTGGAATTAGGATCACTTCCTTTGAAAAACATTAAATCTCCTGGTCGTATTTCAGACAATTTAACCGTTTGACCTAGCTCAGCCATTCCATAACTAGAATGCACTAAACTCAATCCGAAATTCCCAAAGATGTATGAAATAAACCCTGAACAATCAAAGCCTGATGGTGTGGTTCCTGCATAGCGATAAGGTGTACCGAGAAATTTCTTTGCAAATGAAATCATTTCATCAACCTGCTGGCTATTCTTCTTTGGAATAGTATCTTGAGGTGCTTTGTTCACACTTGCTATTGCAACAGTATCCTGTTTACTAATAGCTTGTGCCCTTGAACTTAAAGAAAGAGAGCACCAAAGTACAAGCAAATATTTTAATGTGAATGGATAACTGCGCATTGCGGTTGCAAAAATATAACTAATTTCGGTTTCAAATAAAGCCTTATAGTGGATCCGATTGACATCAAAAAGTTGACAAAACTATATTATAGCATTGGTGAAGTTGCCGATATGTTTGATGTGAACACTTCCCTGATCCGATTTTGGGAAAAAGAATTCAATATAATTCAACCCAAAAAGAACACAAAAGGAAATAGAGTCTTTACAACAAAAGACATTGAAACTTTCAACAAAATTTACAGCCTTGTAAAACAAAAAGGCTTCACACTTGAAGGTGCCAAAAAAGCGTTGAAGGATAAATCAAAAATAACTGAAATCGAATCTCAACAATATTCAAATCAAGAATTGATAGCAAAATTAGAGGCGATTAAGTCAAAGCTAAATGAGCTAAAAAACGATTGATCCTTTATTTCTTGAATTTTGTAAAAGGAATAAATCGCGGAACGCTAGATTGATAATCTTTGTAAGCGGCGTATTTTTTTGCTGAAATCTCTTCAGAAAAATCTGAACTTCCCTTAAATAAAATTACAAGCAACACAGCCCCAGCTACGGACCAATTGATCCATTCTCCTGTTGCCAAAACGCTGAATAAATAAAAAACGATCCAAATTGACTGCTCACATGCGTAGTTTGGATGACGAACATACGACCACAACCCGGTTGTAACAAATCCGTTTTCGTATTCTTCCAAAGGAAGATTACTATTTATTCTTCTGTGTTTTTCCGTTTGAAAGTCATATTGCTGCTGGTCTGCAATGAATTCAGTGATAACCAAAATAACAAAAATCACAGCTAACAAATAGTCATAAATACCCAACGGACTTGCATTTTCTGCTAACCCAGAAAGGATTGGTAAGGTAAATAAGAAAATGAGCGTGTTTTGATACGCACAAATAAAGAATAAATCAAAGATCATCCATACAAATCGATTGTTAAAACCTGGTCGTTTACGCAGTTCTTCCCAACGATAATCCTCTTCACCTGACCAAAATCTCCAAGAATATGCGCCCCTCCTAGCAAAATTATACGTCAATCGAACACCCCATATTGTCGCTAAACATGCCATTAAAACCATCCTATCATTCATTCCACCTTGCACAGTCATAAACCATACATACACGATTGGAACAATACTCCATAATTTATCTACTTGCGAATTATTACCCGATAATTCTCCTACGATAAAGCAATAAGCCACCACACCTATTACTATATAAACAGTTTTCATTAAGACTTGCAGTTGCAAAGCCGTGAGAGGAG
>CAISOQ010000200.1 GCA_903887095.1 uncultured Flavobacteriia bacterium | reverse complement strand
GAAGACATCAAAAATGCTAGTTCTATTGCCGGGTACTCTTTCCATTAAGATTTCCACAAGATTTGATGCTGAACTTCCATTAAAATCACAAATCTGTTGGAAATATACCTTGCCTAAAGAGAAAGGCTCCACGGTGAGTTTTCCTCCGTTGATTCCTTCTTTCTTGCAAATGTCTTTCAGTGTATTAATAAAGGATCTATAATTATTTTCATTTAAATAATTCTTTGCATAGTCAACCCACTGATCTCTTCGTACTTCATTTCCTGAATCATCTCGCATCAAGTCACTTTTTGTCAAGACTACAAAAATAGCATCAGTTGATTTGTTGAATATTTTATGATTTTTAAAGTAAGTCGAGGCTGCGGCTAAATAATTGCTTTGGGTAATCCCATTATGATCAGGCCTATTGTTTCTATTATAGTCAATAAAGAAAAAATGTATTTTCCGATTGCTATTCTTTAGGAATGAATTGAGCGTATTGAATGTATCTACGTGAGATTGAGATTGAAGTGGATCTCCTGCAGTTAAGTCAAAAAAGCATTTGAAAATTTCCCCACTCAACTCAATTAACGAAACGGAGCGCACAGCGCTTTCAGTGGGACGTTTGAGGGTAAAGGGTAAATATTGGGTGTTTTCTAATGGGGTGGGCCCAGGAAGGTAATCGTTGGCAGCTCCATCATCACTAAAGATATTCATAAGCTGGGTAGCATACCGGTAACCGGGTCCTGTAGCTAGATTCAAAAACCCTTTTTTCTGTGCAACTTGCAATAAGGCCCCCAAAGCACAGGTTTTTCCTGATCCAGGTGCTCCCCAAAAGTATACCTCGGTAAATCCAGAGGGAATAGCTTCAGGTGTCCTGCCAAGTTCTAATTGCTGAATTTCAACATTTTGTAAATTGTCAATTGCGGAGAGAGGTATGCCGCAACTCATCAATTCTTCAATTGAAATCGTATGGTGTAGGTAACTACTAATTTGAGATGAGTTATAGGCGTTTGGGTTATTTCTAAGGTCGCTTAGTATTTTTTGTTTTTGAATTTTTGAATTTTCCTTTTGCCGTTCCAAAAAGGAGATTATTTGTCTTGCCTCCGCCACATGTTTTCCAGCAGGATGATTTGCTAGGTATGCTGAATAAGAAGCTTCGTCTCCTCCATTCTCAGCACGAAGCCAATCTGCCTCTTCCTTTGCTTCCAACTCATTGAGTAAGGAATTTATCTTGTTTCGTTTAATACTATTTAAATCCCCTGTTTGCACTAAGGCTTCCAAAGTGATATTACCTGCTTTGATTTCCTCAAAAAGTTGCTCTGCTGTTAGGCTAGCAGTATTTGCTAGAATTTTACTTTTTTCCATCTTAATTTTTATGTTAAGGATTTTATAGTTCTTTATCGTCAGTAGTGGAAGCGCCAAAAAGCAGTTTCAATACATTACCTCTAATTCTTTCATGCCGCTTGGAAATAAGGTAAGAAAATAACATTAAAAAAATTAAGCCCAAATGTATTGCAACACCTAAGGGGTTAAGTGGAGTTTCCTTTGTAAAAATGTCTGAAACTTGTTCAAAAGAAATGGGAGAATCAAAACTAGTAGTATTAGCTGCATTTAGAGGGTCAGAAGAATAGTTCTTTAGCTGTTCATTCCATGATTGTACTCCTAAATTGAGCTTATTTACTGTGCCTACTACGGTGATTGGAGACCAATTCTCTACTGCCGATTTTGAATCCGATAGCCAGCTCAAATCGCCTTTCATTTTGGAATAGTTCGAAGGCCTCAGTACTTGTTTCAATAGATTTACGTTCGATTCTATTATTATGGCATCCGATTTTCCTTGTTCAAATCCTTCTGCTCTGTATTCAGATGGATTTACAAACTTTGCTTCAACGATACTTTTTAGTTTACGTTCATATAAGTCAATGCTATTGTCTGCATAGGTATCGTACGCGTCAAATAGTCCCTCTGCTTCTGAAATATTTGAAAGGATACTGTCTTGTATTTGTTCTTTCTCCTGACTCACTGCGAAATAATGTGAGAGAGGGGAAATCGCAAAAAAACAAATAAGTAAGAAAACAAAAATTAGAATTGATTCACTAATGATATTTGTCTTAAAATTCCTGGATACTCCTTTCAATGTTTTCAATACATAGGCTACAATTCCGAGAGCCAGCGCAAAGGATGTTGCCAAGATAATACTCTTAATCGTGTCTCCTAGGGTTAAGAAATTATACCCCAGGAAAACAAGAAACCCGAAGGTTACAGCCCCCATCAGGGTAAGTAAGTCTGCCAATGAAAATTTAGATCGATTCATTTTATTCTATTAATTAGTAGTTCAGTCTTTAATTTTGCTTAATTCTCCTTCAAGTAGCTCTAGCTGCTTTCTTAATCGTTCCATTTCACGTAATAATTCATTTTTTCTCTCATTTCCAGAAGCAGGGGGAGCCTCAGGGCTGGAGCCATCACCCGAGCCATCACCCAAGGGGGGCGAATCCTCCTTACTTTGACAATTAGAAAAATCCCCCGATTTTACTTTTGCCAAAACTTGATCGAGTTGAACCAAATTACCTACATTGCCTTCGACAGGCTTTCCAGTCCCTTGGAGGATGCATTTGATTTGTTCTACCGTCAAATCTTTATTCAAACTTTTCATTAATGCAATGGTTCCCGTGATGATAGGAGCAGCCATACTTGTACCTTCCCATGATTTATATCCATCATCTCCTACACTGCTGTAGATGGAAACTCCAGGTGCTGAAATAGTAGAATAATCACCGTAATTACTGAATCCTGCCTTTTCTAAATTTTTACTGTTTTTATCAAGAGCAGAAACAACCACAAAATTCTTGGGCCTATTTATAGGGTCAGCTCCTGCCAATATGTCGTCATTGCCCGCGGCAATTACTACGATAGCATTGTGCTTTTCTGCTATTTCCATTACCTTTTTATAAAGCCTTTCCTCAGACTTGAAACGATTGTTTTGTAAATCTTCTTGTTGAGCTTCCGAAAGTCCGGGGGGAAAGGCTTTTCCTAAGGAAACATTAATCACATCAGCACCTTGATACAAAGCATATAGTATCCCTCTAACAATGGAGGTGGTGGTCATTTGTCCTTGGTCATCTGCTACTTGAACAGGCATGAAAGCGCAATTTGGAGCAATACCTGTTAAGCCTTCTTGGTTGTCCATCAGGGCCAGTGCAGTCCCCGCTACGTGAGTTCCATGATCTTCCTCTTGAGCAAAAATTTCAGCTGATTGTTTCCATACGTTGTACGGCATGACGACCTTACTCTTGAGCTCAGGATGGTCTAAACTAAATCCATTGTCAACAATGGCAACGGTAACCTTGGGGGACCCTTTAGTAATATCCCATGCCTTAGGAGCATTTATTGTGTTGAGGTACCAGGCCTTGTCTTCTGAAGAAAATGCAGGATCATTTGGGATATACCCCGTTTCAAATTGGGATTCATCGAAAACGAATAACTTATATTCCGGTGCAAATTTTTCAGGAATTTCAGTCTGAAGGTTAACTCTTTCTGAGGATGGAATCTCAATTTGCATGTACTTCGCCTTGTCATCATAAAACACCACCTTATAGTTCTCGTCAGGATACTTGACTTTAAACGCTCGAGCAAAGTCCATAATCGACTTGTCCTCATTTTCCATCAGAATATTTAAGCGATTTCCAATAATAACAGGTTGCCCCGGTTCACGAATGATTTCTGTACTATCTATAGGAAGTAATTCGCCTTCAAAGGGTGGTAAGATATCCTCGTACCCAGGAGGTGTAGGTACTTTTTCGTAGGGATTTCCTGGATCATAAATACCTCCTTCATCACTTACCAAAGAGTCTTCTAGAACCCAAGGTTTATCCTCTATAGGATCAGGAATAGGTTCAGGTTTACTTTCACAGCATTGCAATAACCATAGCAACAAAAACAAAAGGAGTAAGAAGAGCAATAGCCACAGTAACCATCGTAGACATCCTCTGCCAAAAAAGAAGTTCCTGATCCAATTCCATAGTCGCATATACCAGGGTAATTCAACAATTGGAGGGATGATGGGAGCATATTGAGCCGTAAAGACGGTATCACCATCAGCTTGGAAATTAGTTGGATTTCGATCCCATCCTGTAAACTGGTATCCTTCCTTGGGTTCAATTCTTGGAATTTCATTTTCGGAAATGGATTCCCCCAGCGGTTTTTGAAATTCACTATTCCCTTGGATGTACCCATGTTCGCCTGGATTGAATTTGATATTGTGGAGGCTTTCACTAGGCTCACTAACTTCTACGACTTCTTCTGGTACTTCTTGGGTTGTCGCCTCGATCACAGGTGGGGCTATGACAGGGGCCTTCTTTTTTATTTTGAATAAATTTTTTGAAACCGTTCCTAATGATTCCCTGTAATTCTCTTTCAATTGCATGCCCCAGATGCCCAAAACAAGGATCCCATCATAGCAATAAAGGAAATCGTCATTGATGAATTTTATCGCGCTTTCTAAGGTTTCTGCTTCGCTAGATTGATTCTCATTCTTTAAGTCATCGATTACCTTCTGGTAATGGCTGAGAGTTTCATTCTTTACCTTTTCATAGGTTATTCTTTCCTCACCTTGCAATTCTGAGAACCGCACTGGAGTTTCGTTGTAGGGGGCTGAATACCAGGTTATTGTATCTCCCTCATCATCAGGTTCAGCTAAAAAATTCTGGTACTTCTCACTTACTTTCTTTTTGACAACACTTTCAATATCTGGATACCGATCAAATAAAGTGCGATCTCCAAAACCCTGAATAGACTTGAAGTATTTTTTCTCGCTACTACATAATTGCTCTTTACCTTTTATCCTAGTCATGGCGATTAGTTTTCTATAATTTCGAGGTCCTTAATTATCAGTCCCAACCTTTCGTTTGCAATTGGATCATAATTGGGGATACCACTTGAAGTAACAAACCCTGCTTTAAGCAAATCATACCACATGAGGTAGTTGCGGTAGTTGGGTAGTAATTTTAGTTTTTCCTTGGGAAGGGGATTTTGATTAAGTAGTTCTGGCAAATTCCCCATTTGGGTAATCAAGTCTGCAACTTCTTGTTTGTTTGTTCTTTCAAATTCAAACTCATCGTGTTTCCAAGATAATCCGTTGATATTTTCACTTACTTTTTTCAGGTCATTGAAATTAGATTCATTATAATAGTCTAGCCCAACTGAATTAATGAATTTATTAATCATTTCGGTGCTTATATCAGAAATCATCTCGTAAACATCTTCGATGTTTCGATATCCATCTACGTAGCCTCGAATTCTTTCTCCAATTTTTTCTGTGATTTCAAGTTTTTTATACAATCTTCTAAGCATATCCTGGAATTCTTGAAGATCTTCTTGGGTTAAGACTTGCAAAAGGTTCTGCTGGTTTTTTTGCATGTACTCTTCAAACCAATACCTTTCTAGTTCATTAGCCAAAACTTGGTAAAAACTTTTTACTCGATCATTATTTCCATAAAAGAGTTCGTTTAGATCAATGCCCATTTCATTTTCAAAAAAGTGTTGACATTCTGTCAAGGAACTTTTTTCGTAATGTTTTCTCAGGCTCTCTAAATTATCTTGGAATGGTAAGTTGGGGTCAAGGCTTGAGACTTGGAGTCGAATCCCGCTGTACTTATCCATGTTAATCACATCTCTTTTTTCTATATCTCTAATTTTATTCAGATATAGATTATACACATCGCTATTGCTCAACATTAATTCTCGCATCATAAACCCGAAAAAATATGGATTTTGTCCAAATGCGTTGTCTAGTTTTGCTTGAATCTTCCCTGCTTTTCCTATTGCTTTTAGTAGGTTTCCTGCTTTATCTGAATTATTATAAAATTCTGCTAAGAATGATATCGTGTTTTTCTGAATACTTTTGAGGTCACTTAATGTTTTTTCAGAGCGTGCTTCATTTATGTTGCTTGCGGCTATATTTAATTTGTTAATTATGAGTTGTGTTCCATCTTGATTCATACTTGCAGCACTATCCCAAGAATTAACCGGATCATCAAAATGCTTATTTACAAATTCATCATCAAGAAATGATTGACGGAGTTTAACTCTAAAATCCTTGAAATTTTCCGGTACTATTTCTTCTAATTCCTTTCTGTTTGAATTAAAGCCTTTAAAAATATGGCTTATGCTTTCAGACTTCTCAAAATCTCGCAAAAGGAAAATATTTGAAAAATTCTGTTTTGAATTTGTCCATTTTGTAAACCAACTGTAAGTCTCGGTATTTAGTAATTGTTCTGATAAGGTTTTAACAAATCGTTGATTCCATCTGTATTTAAAGGAAGATGTATCATTTACTTTATCTAACTGGGGGTTGTATTGTAAATTCACATTAAAGAATGTCCCAATGATAAATAAGGGAGGAACTTTACTTTTATGAATAAATTCTTCTCTTTTTTCAGGGGTTTCTCCGACTATTTTTGAAATCCAACCATTCAACATTTCAGGCATAGCCCGTTGTGCCGCTTGTTCATGTTTGGCACAAAAAAGCAGGATGTTTATCTTTTCGTTTTCGGAAAATTTATTGAATAGGTAGGCCACTTTGCCTCTCAGCAATAACTCAGGAATCATTTCCGTTTCAATCAAATTTTCTGGCAGGGATAAACG
>CAISOQ010000199.1 GCA_903887095.1 uncultured Flavobacteriia bacterium | reverse complement strand
CGTTTCAATTACTCTAGTAAACGATATTTGTAACAATGCTTCTGCAGTTACATTGGCTGCTACTCCTGTAGGAGGAACATTCAGTGGAACTGGTGTAACTGGTAGCCAATTCAATCCGGTTCAAGCACCAGGTAACTTCAATGTTTATTATTCTTATACTGACGGAAACGGTTGTACAGGAAATGCAGGAACAGCAATCACTGTTCTAGCTTCACCTACAGCTTCATTGTCTGCATTCTCACCAATCTGTCTTCAAGATGGAGCAATTACATTGTCTGGTGGAGCACCACAAAATGGTGTTTATTCTGGAAACGGTGTGACGGGTAATCAATTCAACCCAACCGTATCAGGAGCAGGAACAATTACAATTGACTACACTTACACAGCTTCAAATGGTTGTTCAGACAATGCGACGAATACAATTACAGTAAATGATTGTGCGGGTATTGAAGAAATTGCAAGTATCAATGCTTTAATTGCGCCAAATCCTGCATCAGATGAGTTAACAATCACAATTAACTCTGAGTTGAACAATGTTGTTTATTCGATGGTTAGTGAAGATGGAAAAGTTGTTATTCCTGCAACTTCAATCAACACTGCTGTAACGAATATCAATGTAAATCAGTTGGCTGAAGGACTTTACTTCATTCAGTTGAGTAATGCAAATGGTATTGCATTTAAGAAGGTGATCATCAAATAATCGTTCTCAATAAATTTGAAAAATGCCGGAGTTTTGCTTCGGCATTTTTTATTTACAAAACAACCATTTAACCAAAATCGCCAGTAGAGAATATTGTTACCTTTGTAAAGATGCACTACGCAATTGTAGATATAGAAACAACAGGAGGAAGCCCAAAATCTTCGAAAATAACGGAGATTGCTATCTACAAGCACAATGGGAAAGAAATAATTGATGAGTATGTAACGCTCATCGATCCTGAAATGAAAATTCCAGAATTCATTGTTCGTTTGACAGGGATTAGTGATAAAATGGTGGAAACAGCACCAAAATTTTATGAAGTAGCACGAAAAATAATTGAATTCACGGAAGAATGTATTTTCGTTGCCCACAATGTTGGTTTTGATTATGGTATTATTCGACACGAATTCAAAACATTAGGCTATGATTACCGCAAGCCACATTTATGCACAGTTAGAGCTTCCAGATATGTCATCCCTGGAATGGAGTCTTACAGCTTAGGCAAATTATCAAGAAATTTAGGAATAGAAATTAAAGGGAGACACCGAGCAGGTGGAGATGCGCTTGCCACAGCTCACTTGTTTACTCAACTTATTGAAAAAGATCCTCAGAATTTAAGCACATTCATTCAAGAAGAGATCAATCCTAAGATTTTGCACCCGAATCTTGATTTGGAGTCATTGGAAAACATCCCTTCGAAAACTGGTGTTTACAAATTTTATGACGAGGACAATCGACTCATTTACATTGGCAAAAGCAAACAAATTAAAAGCAGAGTAGATCAGCATTTAAGGAATAATAAAACAAAAAAGGGTTCCCAAATGATGAAAGAAATTTCACGGATTGAAATTGACCTCACAGGATCTGAACTTATTGCTTTACTGAAAGAATCTCAGTTAATCAAACATTATAAGCCGCTTTATAATCGCAGGCTGACACGCACAAAATTTCCATTTGGAATTTACGACGACATCAATGAAACAGGTCATTTAAAATTAAAAATTGAGAGCACAGGCAAAAGAGAAAGTCAACCAATAATCAGTTTTTCAACTCGTAATGAAGCAACCAGTTACTTAGAGAAAATTGTAGAACAATATTCTCTTTGCCAAAAATTATGTGATTTATATCCAACTCAATCAGCTTGTTTCCATTACTCAATTCAAAAATGCAATGGGGCTTGTATTGATCAAGAGCAATCAAGCACTTACAATGAACGAGTTCAATCCTTTATTGATAAATACACATTAAGTGGCGAAAGTTTTTATTTAATTGATAAAGGAAGAAACAAAAGCGAAAAGAGCCTTGTGTTGGTTGAAAACGGTACAATTGCAGGATTTGGATTTGCACCCTATCATTTTAACAATCAACCTGTTTTTAAATGGAAAAGATTCATTGAACTGACGCACGAAGATCGCGATGCACGCAGTATTCTAAATCTGTTCCTGCGAAAAAACAAAGAAATAAACATTGTAAAATTTTAACCAACAAAAAAGGCCGACTAATTAGTCGGCCTTTTATTTTATCCAAGCTTAATTTTTAAGCTTTCAATCTCTTAGAGAAATCAATTAGAATTGGCGTTGCAACACACAAGGATGAGTAAGTACCAATCACCACTCCAACCAACAATGCGAACAAGAAACCTTTAATTGCTGGTCCACCGAATATGAACATGATCAAAACAACCACAAACAAGATCATGGATGTGTTGAACGTTCTACTTAGTGTTGTATTCAATGATTTATTGATGATTTCATAATGGTGGTCATCTTCCTTGCTGTTTCGAAGGTTCTCACGGATCCTATCGAATACAATTACTGTATCGTTCATTGAATAACCGATAACAGTCAAGATTGCAGCAATAAAGGCCTGATTCACATCCAAACTAAATGGAAGGAT
>CAISOQ010000198.1 GCA_903887095.1 uncultured Flavobacteriia bacterium | reverse complement strand
GGAGTCTACAATTACATGCTGACTCCATTTTCTATTCATAAACATTCACAAAAACTACTCAGTCTATTTTCTATTAAGAAATTCGTTGAGATTTTTTTCAATACGACTTTCAATATCTGAAGTATCTGCTGGCACAAATTGCTTTCCAGTGATCCGCTCATACAACTCGATATATCGATCGGTAACTGTTTTCACAAAATCATCTGGCATAATCGGCATTTGCTGACCTTCCAATCCTTGAAACCCATTCTCTATTAGCCACTGACGCACAAATTCTTTTGACAATTGTTTTTGTGGCTCGTTTTTATCTTGGCGTTCTTGATACCCATCTGCATAAAAATAGCGCGATGAATCAGGCGTATGTATCTCATCAATTAGAATCACTTCGCCATTTCGCATTCCAAACTCATATTTCGTATCCACAAGGATCAACCCTCTTTCCGCAGCCATCTCCGTTCCTCTTTGAAAAAGAGCACGTGTGTATTTTTCCATTTGAAGATAAATAGCTTCCGGCACGATTCCTTTCGACAAAATATCTTCTCGTGAAATATCTTCGTCATGGCCTTCATCTGCCTTGGTTGCAGGGGTAATTATCGGTTCAGGAAAACGATCATTTTCTTTCATTCCTTCAGGCAACGCCACGCCGCATAAAACACGCTTCCCTGCTTTGTATTCGCGAGCTGAATGCCCAGCCAAATAGCCACGTATGACCATTTCAACGCGAATTGGCTCACATGCATAACCAACCGCAACAGATGGATCTGGTGTTCCTATCAACCAATTTGGAACGATATCCTTGGTTGCATCTAAAAACATTGTTGCGACTTGGTTCAATACCTGTCCTTTGTGCGGAATTCCTTTCGGAAGTATATGATCAAAGGCTGAAATCCTATCAGATGCGACCATAACCAACACTTCATTCTCCAATGTGTAAACGTCCCTCACCTTTCCCTTGTAGACCTTTTTTTGACCAGGAAATTCAAAATCAGTTTTTATAATTGCGTTACTCATATTTTTCAATTTTTATCTAATGACAGGCAAACAAACATTTATCTAGCTTAATCCTTCTTCTTTGCTTTTTCCGCTTCTTCTTTCTCAAATTTAGCTTGCTTTTCAGCAGCCTCAACCTTATCAAAGGCTTCAATAATTTTTTTCACCAAACTGTGGCGAATAACATCACTTTGACCCAATCTAACCACCCCTATTCCTTCGACATCTTTTAAAACGTCTAAGGCATAGGATAAACCAGAACGTTGTCTCGTTGGTAAATCAATTTGAGACATATCGCCCGTGATTACAAATTTTGCTGTCATTCCCATTCTGGTTAAAAACATCTTCATTTGCATGGTTGTCGTATTCTGCGCCTCATCCAAAATCACGAACGCTTTATCGAGAGTTCGACCGCGCATAAATGCCAAAGGCGCAATCTCAATGATTCCAAATTCAATCATATCGGCCAATTTCTCGGGCGGAATCATGTCACGAAGAGCATCGTACAAGGGCATTAGATAGGGATCTAACTTTTCCTTCAAATCCCCAGGCAAAAAACCCAAATTCTCTCCTGCTTCAACAGCCGGTCGAGTTAAAACAATGCGTTTTATTTCTTTTGCCTTTAGCGCCTTAACAGCCAAAGCAACCGCTGTGTAGGTCTTTCCTGTACCCGCAGGTCCAACAGCAAAAACCATATCATTTTCCTGAACAGATTGAACCAATTTCTTTTGATTCAAGGTCCGAGCCTTGATCTTAACACCTTGATTACCATGAACAAGTGTTTCAGATCCATCATCGGTAGATATCATCCGTGCTCCATCCTCCAACATTAAATTATCAATGTTGTTTTCAGTCACTGCATTGTATTTGTGGTAATGTTTGATAATCAGATCAAACTTTCTTTCAAATTCATCAATGAGTTCTTCCTCACCCGCAACATTCAAAATTGTGTCACGTGCAACAATCTTCAATTTCGGAAAGAAACTCTTAATGTGTTTGAGGTTAGAATTGTTCACACCAAACAACTCAGCGGGATTTATCCCTATTATTTCGATCTTTTTCTCTTGCAAGCTAATATTTTGTTTGTCGTTTGACTGAAAAATTCACTATTAAGCTTATTTTTGGGGCAAAATTAGGAAAATAATCTGCTCCACAAGCAACGTTCCAACCCACATGCAAATAATTACATTGACAACAGATATGGGTGAGCGAGACCACTATGTGGCTTCGTTGAAAGGAACTATTACAAAACTTTGTCCAGACGCTCGTATTGTGGATATTTCACATGCCGTAAAACCTTTTGACACTGCTGAAGCAGCCTACCATATCGCTGCTTGTTTTGAAGATTTCCCAGAAGAAACAGTGCATGTAATTGGTGTGGATAGCGAACCAATGATCAATTTTAGCGGATCCGAAGGCTCTTTTCCATCTATCATGAAATACAAGGGGCAATATTTCGTCTGCAACGACAATGGTTTTTTTGGTTCACTTGTGCAGGAAAACGAACATGAAGGATTTTACAGAATGGATGATGTTTTGTCACGAATAGAGTTATTCAAATTTCCTACAAAAAACATGCTCATACCTGCTGCCTGCAAAATTTTGAATGGTGAAGCAATTGAAAGTTTTTGTTCTTCTTTCGGATCTTTTAAGAAAGCGTTTGCGCTTACTGCAGTAATCGAAACCAACCTCATCAAAGGAAATGTTGTACATATTGACAACTTCGGAAATTTGATCACAAACGTTCATACATCATTGTTCGACCGCTTTGGTAAAGAAACACCGTTCACAATCTATTACCGGAACAAGGATTATTACATCGATGAAATCTCTCCTACCTACAACGCTGTGCCACCGGGTGAAAAAGTTGCCGTTTTCAATAGTAATGGATTTCTTGAAATTGCCATCAACAGAGGCGCGAATGGGGGCACGGGTGGTGCAGACAAATTATTTGGCATAAGGATCGGAGATGTTATACGCATTGATTTTGCACCGAGAGGGTCTCACTCAACCATTGAATCATTGTTCAAATGATCATCCGAATAGTTAAACTTCAATTTCAGGAAAACCGCATCAATGAATTTCTTGATTTTTTCGAAACAGTGAAGTTTCAAATCAATTCATTTCCTGGATGCCAGGGCATGAAATTACTACATGACATAGCAACGCCCACAATTGTAATGACATACAGTCATTGGGAGAATGAAACTGCCTTAAATGCTTATCGTGATTCCGAACTCTTCGGGAGTGTTTGGCCCAAAATAAAGCCTTGGTTTGATGCAAGACCAGAAG
>CAISOQ010000197.1 GCA_903887095.1 uncultured Flavobacteriia bacterium | reverse complement strand
GGATTTAATTTGCAAACAAAAGGATGGGACATTGCATTGAGAGAACTGCGTGTTGGTGATTATGTGAAGGTGTTAATTCCAAGTAAATTAGCGCGTGGAGACAAAGGGATTGAGGGTTTGATTCCACCAAACGCAGATAATTTGTTGTTTATAAAGATTATAAGTCTAATGAAGCCAAATCGTTCTGTTGACGGAACAAATGTATGGTTACTTGAAGAGAACAAGGATAATAAATTGAAATTCAATGATAAAAATAGAATTCTTTTTCATGCAATGGCAAGCACTCCATCTACACCAACTTTTGTAAATACATTTAGATCAAATCAACCATTTTCATTCAAACTTTCAGATCATGGATTAGTTCCAGGTTTGACCAAAGCGTTAATTAATGCTAAAAAGTTTGATCGAATGTACATAGTTGTGCCATCAAAGGAGGCTTATGGCAAGGCGGGTTACTTAGATATTGTTAAGCCAGATGAACCAGTTTTCTACAATGTATTGGTCATGGATGTAACTAAAAATTAATAGTTTTTGCTTAATTTTGCCCCATTGAAATTGAAAATTGGTCACTGAAAGACAGTTTTTTGAATGAAAAAAATCTTATTTGTTGCGATCTTATTGAATCTGTTACCATTATATGGTCAACAAATAATTGATACCGTTCAAACCGATAAGGGACCAATGATTATTTATTCTAACCGGACCTGGGCGTTTTTAAAAGACAAGTCCTTTAATGGTGTTCTTAATTCTCGTGTGCACTCTATTTTAAACCAAGATTTAGGCTTAAATTTTACACAGACATGGAGTAATGATGTGTGTTTTACTTCGGGGAAACACAATGATATGTCCAAGTTAAACGACACGCTGTGGTTGTGTGTTCTGGATGAAGCACATGCGACATATCGCGCACCTGTTGATGGTATCGTAACCTCTCGTTACGGTTACCGGCATGGGCGCCATCATAGCGGAATAGACCTGGACTTGGAAACAGGTGATACTGTTAGAAGCTGTTGGGCTGGAAAAGTGCGTTATGCGAAATACAATGACGGTGGTTTTGGAAATTTGGTAATTGTCCGACATTACAATGGCCTTGAGACGTTGTACGCGCATTTGAGTAAGTTGATTGTTGCCCCAGATCAAGAAGTGAAAGCGGGTGACGTGTTAGGTCTTGGTGGAAATACGGGCCGTTCTTATGGTTCGCATTTGCATTTCGAAGTACGATTTTATGACGCTGCAATCAATCCTGAAGAGGTGATTGATTTTGATAAAAAAATGTGTAAGGATGAAAATCTATTCGTGCACAAAGGATTGTTTCGACCTGGAGCAAAACCATCTGTGTTAGAGGCCGAAGAACCAGATCCAGTTATAGAAAAAGATACTGTTGAAAGACAAATTGACGTTGCAGCCCATGTGGTTCAAACTTCTTTGAAAAAATATTACAAAGTTAAATCAGGCGACACATTAACTGAGATTGCTGACAGGAATCAAACAACAGTTTCCAAAATTTGTCAGTTAAACGGGATACGCCCAACTTCAACGCTTCAAATAGGAAGAAGCTTGAGGGTTAAATAATAGTCAATGCAAGCAATTGGACCCATTTCAAAATTTAAGTACATTTCTTCAATAGGCGTTTTGTTGTTTGTTGCCTTGCTCGTTTCATGCTCGGGTTACAACAAAATCGTAAAAGGAGATGATTATCCTTTGAAATTTTCTACGGCTAACGATCTATACGATAAAAAGCAATTTCTTCGTTCGATAACGCTCTATGAGCAGATTTATCAGAAAATGCCAAAAACAGGTGAAGGAGAGTTGTCTTATTACCGCATTGGAAAGGCATATTTTGAAGAAAAAGATTTTTACATGTCAGGATATTATTTTGGTGCATACACACAGAGATATCCGTATAGTTCGAAAGCACAAGAAGCATTGTTTTTATCAGCATTGTGCTCTGTTTATAATTCGCCTTCGTCTTCTCTAGATCAGAATGATACAGAGTTGGCTATAAATAATTTACAACAATTTGTAAATACCTATCCTCAGTCGGAATTAGTGGATTCGTGTAATCGTATTATGGATGGTTTGCGTTTTAAAATTGAACTGAAAAATTACGACGCAGTCAAATTGTACGAGCGCACACAAAACTACCGTGCTGCAGTGACAACTTCGATGACTTTTTTAGAAGATTATCCGAGGTCAAAGTATAAAGAGGAGATAAGTTTTATTCTTGTTAAAAATTC
>CAISOQ010000196.1 GCA_903887095.1 uncultured Flavobacteriia bacterium | reverse complement strand
GGTGCTCTGCTTCATCACACTTAACTCCGTTTTTACATTTGTTCAACAATTGCGTTTCACCATACCCTTTGGCAACAATGGAATTTTTAGATACACCTTGAGAAATAAGGTAATCCACACAACTTTGCGCGCGTTTCTGGGATAAAGCCTGATTACTATTATCACTGCCTCTGCTATCTGTATGAGAACTTAACTCAACTTTAATTGTAGGATTTTCATTCAAGAAAACGACAATCTTGTTCAGTTCAAGTTTACTTTCTGGGCGAAGTGTTGCCTTACCAAAATCATAAAGCACATTTTCTACTTCAAACTTCACACCCTTCGATATTTTCTTCAAAGCGATAGACTCATCGATTTTTTCAGCAGTTGTTTTTGTGGAGATGTCTTTACTGTTTTTGATGAAACCTGGTTTCCCGGCTACAATTGCGTAATTATTATCACGCAGCAATTCAGTATTCAAACGTCCAGCATCATCCGTATGTAATGTAGATTCCTCTCCCGTCGTTTTATTGACAATTAGAACGTCTGCATCAACTAGTGGCTGTTTCGATTTTTCATCTACAACAATAGTATTTAACGGAATATACTTCGATTTCAGCACTAAATCGCGGTAGACTGTATCTGACTCTGTTTTACCAACAGTAGAATACAAATCTGTTACTGAAAAGAATTTTGGATCATTAATTTCCATCTTATAACTTTTGTCTTCCTCCCCAACAAAAGCAAAATGGCCATCCTTGTCTGGATAGATTGTATCAATTACAACATTGTTTTCAGTGATAAAAACGGGAATCTCATTCAATGCTTTAGTCGAAGCAATATCCAATTTTAATTTGGCATCGTATAAGAACGTCAAAGAAGTAAGTGTCACTGCATAAACATGATCAACATACTCATATCGACTAGAAGACAAATAACCATTTTTTCTTTCACGATCCAATAAAATAGTGAAATCATCCGCATTTGAATTCACTATAACTCCCATGTTTTCAATTTTCTCTGGAACCAAATTCACCAACTTAGTTTTAAAAAGATCCAATCCCCCAAATCCTGGATGACCATTACTTGAAAAGTAAAGCCTTGAGTCGTTCACAACGGGAAACATTTCATTTTCGCACGTATTGATTTTCGAACCAGCATTAACCGGTTTCGACCAAACAGAATCTTGTTTAATGGAATACCAAATATCAGCATTACCGAAACCACCGGGCATGTCTGAACTGAACCAAAGCACCGAGCCATCTTCACTTAAATAAGGCTGTGCTACAAAGTACGTTTTTGCATTGAATGGAAAAGCTATTTCATTTTGGGTAAAAGCATCATAGATATAAATACCTGTTTTTGCATATTCTCCTTGCAAAGCATCATAATTCTTGGCGTAATACCACTGATTATTTTTTGCATCATAAAATGCAGTCCCGTCATGCTTTTTATCACGCAACATTCCCAGCATTGAAATATTCTTCAATGAGTCGTTGTACAAGTAACAATTTAAGAAAGAGGAATTATCTTGTTCCCATTTTGCGCCGGATGGAAATCTACCTGATGAAATAACTAATCCGTCTGTGTGCCAAGATGTAGCAAAATCACCTTTTCCTGAATTAAACCCAACAGTGTCAATTTTGTCACCTGTACCTTTCGCTTTAAGTTCATTCCAAACATCGCCGTTGTGATAAGCTTCTAAAATCATTCTTCTGTCATCTTGACCTAGCTTGATTTTTTCACTTGACAAAACACTTTTTGCTGTTGAATAATCACCTAGTAATAGACTAACTCTAAAAAGATTATAGGCATCATCAAAATTTCCTTTTGCATCTCTGAAAAGTGCATTGTATGCAAAAAATGCAAAATTGTAATTCTTTGAACGCTCAGCTGCATATCCAGCATGTCGAAAAATGGAATCTGCAGACTCTGGTAACAATCCGTCTTTTTCTATTAATTCTTTATAAATCGGTGTCGCTTCAGAATAACGATGTCCTTTAAAATAATACTCTGCCTGTGATAT
>CAISOQ010000195.1 GCA_903887095.1 uncultured Flavobacteriia bacterium | reverse complement strand
TGTGGAACAATTTGTCCGAAGATGAATGTTCAAATGCAACGCGTGCACAAAGCATTTCAAAAGGATAGAAGATTTGCTATTTTAAGTTTTACTGTAGACCCTGATAATGACACGCCTGAGCAATTAAAGAAGTATGCTGATTCACATGACGCATCGGATAATACGTGGCATTTCTTGACGGGTAAAAAAGAAGATCTTTATGCGTTGGCACGAAAATCATTCTTTGTTCTTAAGCCTGCCGAGGCGCTCAATCAAGGAGATGTTGGAAGTGATTTTATTCATACCAATAATTTTGTTTTAGTCGATAAATCCCGCAGAATACGTGGCTATTATGATGGAACTTCAGCAAAGGAAGTTGACCAGCTTATAGCGGATATAGGACTATTGCTTGAAGAAAAATAGACTATTGGTTTTCTAAGAGCAGTTGTTCTGCTAATTTTTCAGCCTGCAGGCGAAGTTCATTTACTGCAGTGCTTTCCCACAGTTCGCCTTTTAAATTTGATCCCAGTGTAAAAAGGTTATGTTTTGTATTTCCCTTTTGATCTTTCACTTTATATGTTGTGGTTTCAGCTGCAATGCCAAGTTTTAAAGGGTCTTGAGAGATAATTCCTTCATTCAAGCAAGCATGCAGAAAATGCTCAGGCACTCTGCTTAAATCGGTTTCTGGCCCCGTGCAATTTATGATGCTCGATACTTGAAGTTCGATTTTTTCATTCATTTTCTTGTCCCAATAGCCTACTTGAAAAACACCTGAATTTTCTTGAATAGTTATAATTTTGCCTGATTTCACAAGTAATTTTCCTTCTACACGCATCGTTTGAATCTTATCATGAATGTGAAGCGGAATTCTGTGACGAGCCACACCCCAAAGATGTCTTAAACGCGACATGAATTGTTGCTTTTCTTGTGTGCTCAAGTTTTTCCAAATCTTTTGAACTTTCGGGCGCAATGCATCTACAATTGGTTCGGCAGAAATGCCAAATTCGCGCACTGACTTAATATGGCGGTTGATGATTGTGACAATTTGATGCAATGTAAGCCCATCTATTAATTCTTCATCCAATCCTTTGTATTGGATTCCATTGTGACGATGGGGTAGAATATTGAATCCATTTGGTGAGACGGCATAGATTGTCCCTTTGAAACCATATTCCGTAAGTCCAATTACCGTATCTACCATTGTTAAACCATTTCCAATGATTAAAACGGGTAAGTTTTTTGGTTTATTGATCACCGCGCTCAGTTGCCAGGGATTTTGAAAATAATTCTTGTTATCTAAAACAGATGAATCGTGAATCAATGGATTTCTTGGGAGCATGTTGCCTGTTGCCAACACGCATTTTTCACATGTTACATTCGTGTTATTGTCTAATTGAAGAGTGATGTTCGTGGATGAATAGTTAAGCTTTGTAACGCGGTTTTGTAACCAGTTGATCTCAATTCCTTTTGCAGTAGCCAGCTGAAGTGCCTCTTCCCAAATAGAGAATAGATAGTTGCCATAAATATTTCTAGGTAAAAACGAGTTGGAGGTCAATTCCCTATCTTTTGTTTTATATGTATCTTGTGCCATCACCCAATTCAAGAAGTGTTCTGGTTGATCCGCAAATCCACTCATTTTGGCAGCAGCCACATTTAATAAATGTTTATCCGAATAGGAATTGTAAGCAGCACCTTTAAACAATTGACCAGCAGGTTCAATGATGCAAATAGATAATTTTGATGAAGCTTTTTTTATGAGTTGAACAGCAGTCATTGTGCCGCTAAATCCACCTCCTATGATTGCAATATTTTTCAAGCGGGTGATTTAAAGTTGTTAATGTAGGAAAATACTACAGGCAGTTTAAAGCTATGTGATCTCAAAGTTATGAATATATTAATGGAAGCATGTATCTTTGCGCCAATGAATCGCATTAGGACGGTTGTTTTTCAAGTAGGCAAGCTGCTTCTTTTCTGGTTGGCTATTTTTCATATTGGCAGGTGTTTTTTTTCTATTCACAATTGGGGGAAATTTAGCACCATTTCTTTCAGTGAATGGTTCATGGCGTTCATTTATTCATTCAGATTAGATTTAGCAACCGCGGCATTATTGAGCATTTTACCCTTGTTTTTGCTGGCAAGTTATCTTTATAATTCCTCCAACATTTTATGGAAAACGTTTAAGATTGTTTTGTTCCTTGAAGTGATAATGGTTGTATTAATCAATGCAGGGGAAATCAATGCCTATCCTGAATGGAATCATAAACTTACAACGCGGGTTTTTACCCATTTAATGCATCCCGATGAGGTGGTTCGTACGGCAGATTACAGCATGACAATTTGGTTTTTCATCTATGCGCTGCTTGAATTAGTTGTTGCTTTTTTCTTACTAAAGAAGTTGTTTGTCAATAATAAAGAAGTGGGATTTGAAAAGTGGTATGTAAACGGAATTTCTTCACTCTCTACTTTTGCTGTTTTTGGATTTACATTTTTAATTCTGGGACGAGGTGGCGTTCAACCGATTCCCATCAATATCGACGCAGCCTATTACAGCAAGAATTATGTAGCAAATGATTTATCTGTTAATTCTACTTATTTCTTTGCGAAAAGCTTAATGCTGTATAGCAAGAGCGAGTTAGGCGGTCAATTTCCAAGGGTGAATGAAAAAGAAGCTAAAATTACGTTCGATGATTTTTATCACTACGAAATAAAACATTCAAACTATATTTTCACTGAGCAAAGGCCCAATTTTGTCTTTCTGATTATGGAAAGTTGGACGGCGAACGCGATCTCATCCATCACTGGCGAGCCAGGAGCAACCCCTTATTTCGATGCGCTTACGAAAGAGGGATTGCTTTTTACCCAGCTTTATTCAACAGGGGGTACATCGGAAATTGGTAATTCCAGCATTTTCAGCGGCTATCCAGCATTGCCAGAAATTTCAATCAGCATGCAGCCGGACAAGCATCGTAAGTTACCTTCATTCAATCAAAGTCTGAAACAATGGAATTATAGTTCACATTATTTGTTCAGCGGTGATTTAAAATATGGGAACATTGGAGGATATTTTGTTGATCATGGTTTTGATGTCGTTGAAGATGAAAATGACTTTCCGGCTGGTCTGCAACGTGGCAAATTAAATTATTATGATGAGGATTTATATGAACTTCTCTTGAAAAAGATTAGAAAAATCAAAGGCCCATTTTTATACGGAGCTTTTACAGGAAGCACACATTCCCCCTATGATTACCCAGATAGACAAACGAAAAAATGGCAAGGCGCTGAACCGGAATTTATGAGTTCTTTGTTCTATGCCGATAAATGTCTGTTTGATTTTTTAAAGAAAAGTAAAAAGGAAAAATGGTACAAAAACACCATTTTTATTATTGTTGCTGATCATGGTCATGCATCTGCAAAGTTGCAAGATCCTAATTTGACAGGTTATTTTCATGTTCCTTTACTCATATTTGGTGAACCTTTGAAAGCGCAATACCGCGGAAAGAAAATAAATCATTTGGGATCACAGGCGGATATCGTTCGGACCTTGCTTTACCAATTGGGTGGAGATTATGAAAAATACCATTGGTCAAAAGATCTTTTAAACCCGAATTCGCCGCAATTTGCCTTGCATACAATCAACAGAGGGTTTGGTTGGATTTCTCCAAAAGGAAATTTTTCGTTCAATATGGATGCTAATTCTTTTCCAGACAATACCTTTGATGCAACGCAACTTAAAAAAGAGCGAAAACGCTGTCATGCATACATGTCTTTGATATACAATGAATATACAAAGTTCTAAGTATTTTAATCCGTCATCATTCCAATCTTGGAAGACGATATTATTTGCCGCATTAATCGTACGGTTGATAGCTGTTGTTTTTTCTCAAGGTTATGGCATGCACGACGATCACTTTTTAATTGTCGAAGCATCGTCTTCTTGGGTGGATGGGTATGATTACAACCATTGGTTGCCCTGGACAGAGACCAATGCCGGCCATCCTGAGGGTCATAGCTTTACCTATGTAGGACTCAATTTCTTCTATTTCTATTTCATGAAGTTGATCGGATTTTCAGATCCAAAAGTGCTCATGTTTTTCAATCGCTTATTACACGCTTTAGCTTCCATGTTGGTGGTTTATTTCGGGATGAAAATTACAGAAAAGCTAGCCGACAATAAATCGGCGATCCGCGTTGGATGGCTACTTGCTTTGTTGTGGATTATGCCTTTTGTTTCGGTTCGAAATCTCGTAGAAGTTGCAGCGGCACCTCTTTTGGTTTATGGTTGCTGGCTTTTAGTTAAGAATGAATCTTGGCGCAACTTTTTTATAGCAGGAATGGTCATCGGACTATCCGTGTCTTTTCGTTACCAGATAGGCGTGTTCTCAATAGCGCTAGGAGGGTTATTGCTTTTTCAAAGGAAATGGAAGTTGTTTTTGGCTTTTTGTCTTGGTAACGCCATCGTTTTTTCAATCACTCAGGGACTTGTAGATTACCTTATATGGGGTTATCCTTTTGCAGAATTAATGGGATATGTTACCTATAATTTGAAGGAAGGAACAACGTATCTTCCCAATCAGAATTATTTCATGTACCTCATTGTTTTAATGGGATGTTTTTTCGTTCCTCTTGGATTATTAATGGGCTATGGATTTTTCCGTTCTGCTAAGAAATATTTATTGTTGTTCGTTCCAACTTTTGCATTTATACTTTTCCATACAATTTACCCAAATAGACAAGAGCGATTCATTTTATCTGTTCTACCGTTGTTCTTGATTCTTGGTGTTTTAGGATACGACCTGGTAAAGGATTCAATCCGTAAACAGCGATTATGGCGGATATCCATGGTTGCTTTCTGGATGTTAAATATTCCTTTTTTGTTTTTTGCATCGACAATGTATTCGAAAAAATCACGTGTGGAGGCAATGTATTATTTACATGATAAAAGCAACAAGGAAGGTAGAATATTACTTGAGGGTTCGGCTGCCAACCGCGTGTCAATGATGCCAAAATTTTATGCCAAAAGTTGGCATGCCACATTTGTTGAACGAACTGATATTAAGCAAGATCTTCGTGTCAATCCTGAACTAGATTTTGACTATATTTTCTTTTTTGATGAGAAGGATTTAAACAAGAGAATTAAAGCGTATCGTGCAATTTATCCTCATATTCAACTTGCCTTTAAAAGTGAACCAAGTGGTGTAGATGTCCTATTACGAAAATTGAATCCTCGAAATGCAAACGAATACATTGAGGTTTGGCAAACGAACTTTAAGAACAAAAAAAAGAGTGAGTGAAGATTCTAATAGTAAGATTTAGCTCAATTGGGGATATCGTCCTGACCACTCCTGTCATTCGTGCTTTGAAAATGCAATTGCCTCAGTGTGAAATACACTACCTTACGAAAGAATCGTTTTTGGACCTGCTCAAAACCAATGAACACCTCGACAAGATTTATACGATCAAAAAATCCATTCGGGAGGTTGCAAATGAATTGCGTTTAGAGCGCTATGATTGCATTATAGATTTACACAACAATCTACGTTCACTGATTCTTGCTCGAAAACTAGGTATTAAAAGATCACCTTTTCCAAAACTTAATATCCGCAAATGGTTGCTTGTTCGATTTAAATGGAAATTAATGCCCCACCTACATGTTGTGGATCGTTATTTTCAAGCCGTTGAATTTTTAGGGGTTAAAAATGATCAACTGCCTTGTGAAATTAGTATTCCAACAGAATATGAAGTCAATACCATTGAACATTTCGGTATGCAACCGAAACGATTTATTGCAATTGCCATTGGAGCACAATTTGCTACGAAAAGATTACCATTTAATAAGTTGAAAGAGATCATTGAAAAGCTCGATTTTCCTGTATTGTTGGTTGGAGGACCAACTGACATGCCGCTTGCACAAGAGTTATTGGATGCACTGCCAAATAAGCAACTGAAATCTGCCTGTGGACAATTTAACCTTCTTTCTTCGGCAAGTATAGTGCGACAAAGTGCGGCGCTAATAACAAATGACACCGGATTGATGCACATTGCAAGCTGCTATAATTTACCAACAGTGAGTGTTTGGGGAAATACCGTTCCATCATTAGGAATGTATCCGTATTTCCCGCAGCAAAAAGAGAAATTCTCTATCCATCAAATTGAAGAGTTGTCCTGCCGACCTTGCTCAAAAATAGGTTTTCGAGAATGCCCTAAAGGTCATTTTAATTGCATGAATTTGCAGAATTCTACTGCAATTGCTGAGGATGCTGTAAACAAGGCGGGCTTATTCGCCCATGAATAATCTGCGAAGTTCGGTAGCATCGCTTGGTTTCATTTTTCCAGCTAGAATAAGGCTTAATTGTTTTCTTCGCAATGCTCCATCAAAACGTTCCTTTTCTTCTTCAGTTTCCGGAATAAGTTCGGGCACTTGAATTGGTCCACCATTTTGATCTACTGCAACAAAAGTATAGATGGCCTCATTGCATTTTTCCCTCACTCCTGTCACCTGATCCTCAACATACACATCCACAAAGACTTCCATTGAAGATGAAAAGGCACGGGAAACTTTTGCCTCAAGTGTGACAATTGAACTGTGAGCGATAGGTTTTTGAAAGGACACATTGTTGACAGATGCCGTAACTACAACTCTTTTACAATGCCTGTGTGCTGAAACACTCGCAATTAAGTCCATCCAGGCAAGCAATTCCCCACCAAATAAATTCCCTAATGTATTCGTGTCATTTGGGAGAACTACCTTGGTTGTAATTGATAGTGTTTCCGATGCTTTTCTTGCCTTCATGATTTTTTTTACCAAATTTAAAACTTCATTGTGGATGTGATCAAAAGAAATACTTTTTTTGAAACATTTTAAGCGATTTTTCGAATAATCATTTTAGGACTTAATTTACATAAATACAGAAACTGTTATGGCAGACATGAAAACCTTGATAAACGATTTCGCTCAACATATTGACGAGGGAGTGGAAATTTCTAAATCTATGAAATACAAACAGCCCAATCGAGAAATACGCAATGTGGTAATTTGCGGAATGGGCGGTTCAGGCATTGGGGGAAAGTTGGTTTCTTTATGGATTCAAGGTGATATTAAAGTTCCAGTAACGTTGGTTCAGGAATATGAATTGCCACATTTTGTAGATGCCCATACACTGATTATTGCTTCATCTTATTCTGGGAATACAGAGGAAACATTGATTGCTTTGAAAGCAGGTCATGCAAAAGGAGCATACATAACAGGAATTTGTTCTGGAGGCGAGTTGCATTCGTTTTGTTTGAGCAATGGATTTGATGTTGTTGTGGTACCTGGTGGTTTTCCTCCACGAGCGGCAATGGCTTATTCAATCGTTCAATTGCTAAATATTTTCATTCAGTATGGAATGATTCCTGCTGCTAGAATGGATGAATTGATTGCCTCAGCGAGGTTGATCGAAGACAACAAGACTGCGATCATGCAAAGGGGAGAAGAATTAGCATCTTTCTTGTACGGTAAAGTTGGTGTATTTTATGCGACACCTGAATATGAAGGGGTTGTTATTCGTGCCAGACAGCAATTCAATGAAAATTCCAAATTTCTTTGTTGGCAGCACATTATCCCAGAAATGAATCACAATGAGCTTGTTGGATGGGGCGGAGGAGATGACCGTTTTGCTGTAGTATTTTTTAATTCGGAAGACATTTCTCCGCGCAACAGAATGCGTTATGATATTTCCAAAGAAATTATTTCAGGAAAAACAAAGCATGTGACAGAACTTCAGGCAATTGGTAAATCTCAAATCGAACGGTCAATCTATCTGATTCATAGTGTAGATTGGGCTTCTTACTATCTGTGTGAATTGAACAAGGCGGACATTATGGACATCAAAGTAATCGATTATTTGAAAGGTTCTTTGGCTAAATTCAATTAACTATGCCAGAAGTTGAATGCATAGACTTAGGACTCATTGATTACAAGGAGGCGTGGGATCTGCAGGAAAAACTTTTTCAAAAAACTGTTCAACAAAAGATTGACATACGGAACGGCAATACAACCATTGAGACTTCAAACTACATTATTTTCTGTGAGCACCCGCACGTATATACGCTTGGGAAAAGTGGCTCAGAAGAGAATCTTTTACTCAATGCTGAACAACTTTCTGAAAAAGAAGCTGTTTATTACAAGATCAATCGAGGTGGTGATATAACCTATCATGGTCCAGGCCAATTGGTCGTTTATCCGATTTTGGATCTTGATTATTTCTTTACGGACATTCACAAATACATGCGTTTTCTTGAGGAGGTAGTTATTAGTACCCTAAAAGAATTTGGAATAGAAAGTGGTCGCTATGAAGGGTTGACAGGTGTTTGGATAGAAGCAGAAACACCAAGGGCAAGAAAAATATGTGCCATGGGCGTGAAAAGTTCAAGATGGGTTACAATGCATGGCATTGGATTCAACATAAATACAGATTTAAACTATTTTTCCCATATCATTCCTTGTGGAATTGACGATAAAGCAGTAACTTCCATGAAACAGGAGCTGGGAATTCCAATTTCAATGGAAAAGGTGATAGCAGTTTTAAAACAAAAATTCGCCGAGCAATTCAGCTTCACATATATTTCGTAAAATGAAAAGGCTTTTCAAAATTGTTATTAAG
>CAISOQ010000194.1 GCA_903887095.1 uncultured Flavobacteriia bacterium | reverse complement strand
CCACCAAGCGCAGAACACATTTGATCGAGAATTTGCTCAGTTGTGGTGATACTTCTTTCTTCTGGAAGGTACCAAGCAGCTCCTAATGATTGACCGCGAGGAACAATGGTAACTTTCACCAATGGATGCGCAAATTCGAGTAACCAAGAAATAGTAGCGTGACCTGCTTCATGGTATGCAATTGCTTTTTTCTCGTCCTTCGTAATAATTTTATTTTTCTTTTCTAGTCCACCTACGATTCTATCTACAGCGTCCAGGAAATCTTGTTTTTGAACAAACTTTTTGTCTTTTCTGGCTGCAATTAAAGCTGCTTCATTACATAAATTGGCAATATCAGCTCCAGAGAATCCAGGTGTTTGCTTTGCAAGGAAATCAATATCGATACCCGTTTCCAATTTGATCGGTTTCAAATGAACTTGGAAAATCTCTTTTCTTTCGTTCAAGTCAGGCATGTCAACATAGATTTGTCTGTCGAAACGACCAGCACGCATCAAGGCGCTATCCAAAACATCTGCACGGTTTGTGGCTGCTAGAATGATTACACCGGAATTTGTTCCAAAACCATCCATTTCAGTTAACAACTGATTCAATGTGTTTTCTCGCTCATCGTTTGATCCAAAGCTGTTATTTTTTCCTCTTGCACGACCAATCGCATCTATTTCATCAATGAATATAATTGAAGGTGCTTTTTCCTTTGCTTGCTTGAACAAATCGCGCACACGTGATGCACCCACACCTACAAACATTTCAACGAAATCGGATCCGGATAGTGAGAAGAAAGGCACCTTCGCTTCGCCTGCAACAGCCTTTGCTAACAATGTTTTTCCTGTTCCCGGAGGTCCAACCAATAGTGCTCCTTTCGGAATTTTTGCACCTAATTCAGTGTATTTCTTTGGGTTCTTAAGGAATTCAACTATTTCAACAATTTCTTCCTTCGCTCCTTGTAAGCCAGCAACATCTTTAAACGTTACATTCGTTGATTTGCCTTTTTCATACACCTGTGCTTTTGATTTCCCAATGTTGAAAATCTGACCACCGCCACCACCGCCGCCGCCAGTCATTCTGCGCATTACGAACATCCAGATAACGACCATTAAAATAAGTGGGAACAAATAACTCAAAATACTTTCAAAGTAATTTACTTCTTCAGTATCTACCAATTCAATCGTTGGAATCGGGGTCTCATTCGTTTTTGCACGTGATTTATTTTCTTCTTTGATTGACTTATTCAAATCATTTACCCTTGTTTCAAAGTTGGCAGCGTCGATTACCTTTAATTCGAAAGATGGCTCATTTGACTTGTAATTCGTTCCTTTTGAAAGGTATTCTTTGATGTATTTGTATTGAGGATCTTTCGATGAACGAATATATTCTTTCCCTTCTTTACTTATTTTAAACTCAACATGTTCTTTGTTTACAACCTTTGCATCTCGGATGTATCCATGCATTGCCAGGTCGTCGAAAGTTTTTGGGTAGGTAATAGTTATTTTACCGCTTGTGCTCATAAAAAGCTGGAAAGCGATGATTGCCACTCCAATTATGGCGTAAATCCAATAAATTGAAAAAGGACTGCGTTTTTTATTTGGTTCTTCTGACATGAAAATTAGTTCAAATTAGGTATGTCTGTTCGTTTTGCATCCGCCCATAGATCCTCTAGATCGTAAAATGGTCGTGCATCTTTGTAAAAAATATGGGCAACCACGTTGATATAGTCCAAAAGTACCCATTCGCTGTTGGTTTTGCCTTCAATGTGCCAAGGCTTTTCTTTCAATTCTGTTCGCGTGAAACGAGTTACTGATGTGCTTATACCATCTACCTGAGTGGATGATTCTCCGCTGCAAATCACAAAGAAATCACAAACTGAGTTACTTATTTTTCGCAAATCAAGGACAACGATATCCTTAGCTTTATTTTCCTGCATTCCTTCAACAATTGCATCGCACAATCTTTCGGAATCGATATCTTTTTTTCTCTTGGGCATCAAATTGGATTAATCTTTACAAATCTAAGTTTAAATTTTAATTTTATCCGTTGAACTAACAACTTCGAAGCTCAAATGTTGCTGCCATTCGGACATCGTATTATCCATCTGCCTTCCGTTGATTCAACGAACAATTATACTGCCAATCTACTTCGTGAAGGGAAAATTGGTCATGGTGCGGTAATTTTGGCAGACGAGCAACTGGCTGGACGCGGGCAAAGAGGGGCCTCTTGGACATCAAAAGCAGGAGAAAACCTATTGGTGACGTTTTTGGTTACACCCGACAATCTGTCAGTCAAGGATCAAGAGGCATTAACTCAATTTATTACGGTTTCAATTGCTGATTTTTTAGTAAAAATTGGCATTTCAGCCAGTATAAAGTGGCCCAATGATATTTATGTTGACGGAAAAAAGCTTGCTGGAATTTTAATTGAAAACGCACTGAATGGTGGAAATATTGCTACAAGCATAATAGGTGTAGGGTTGAACGTGAATCAAATCGATTTTGAAGGATTGAATGCGACGAGTTTAGCGGCAGAAATTGGAGAAAAACGACCGGTAATGGATGTGCTTTTTCAGCTTACAGATGCGATGAATAAAAATTGGTCAGCTTTGAATTCTTCACAATTAAAACAGCGCTACTTAAGCAGCATGTATCTGTTGAACGTTGCGGCTAATTTTGAGGATGAGAATGGAAAATTCACAGGAATTATTCGTGGTACCGACGAAAGGGGCAGATTGGAAATAGAAAAAAATGGAACGCTAAATTATTACAACCTGAAAGAGGTTAGTTTCCTTTCTCAAAGTGATCTTTGAGGTTTTTAGACATGATATTGAACAATGCTGTAAGCGGTTTTTCAACCATCATTTTCAAGAAGACATTTAACTCACCATCAAACTGAATATATCCTTCGGATTGTGCATCTTTTTCAGTTATGTGTATGGTTAATTTAAACGGGAAAGGCGATTTTTCTCCGGATTTCATGAAGATTTTTTCATTTCCTTCCGAACCATCTTGAACCAATGAAATCGTAACGCCGCCTTGCACTTTGAAGGAACACTCCGAATCACTTGCCTTCCAATCAGAAATCTGATCTTTTGGCAGTAAATGAATCAAATGATTTGAATCTCTTAAGAAATTAGCGACTTTATCTTGTTTAGCCGAAACACTAACTTTTTCACTGATTATTTGCATTTCCTTCTATTGTTTCCAGGTGGCAGGATTTTCTTTCCATTCACGAAGCGATGCCATGTCTTTCTTGGAAATATAATTTTGCTTTAACGCCTGTTCAATTAACAAATCATAGTTTGTTAACGTTGTGTATGGACAATTAATCTTTTTAAAATTCTCTTCGGCTACTTGAAAACCATACGAGAAAATGGCTACAATTCCTTTTACATCAAGTCCGCCTGATTTTAACGCTTCAATTGCTTTAATAGAACTTCCACCTGTCGAAATAAGATCTTCAATGACAACAACTTTTTGTCCTGCTTCAAAATATCCTTCAATTTGGTTACCCATCCCATGTTCTTTGGCAGAGCTTCTAACATAGATGAAAGGAAGTCCCATTTCTTGAGCAACTAATGCACCTTGAGCGATTCCACCTGTTGCAACTCCAGCAATTACGTCAGGCTTGCCAAATACTTCTTCTATTGCTTCTGTATATGTTTGACGTATGAAAGTACGGATATTCGGAAACGAAAGAGTGATGCGGTTGTCACAGTAAATAGGTGAATTCCAACCTGATGCCCATTTAAATGGATGGTTAGGTTGAAGTTTAACTGCTTTGATTTGTAATAAAAATTCTGCTACTTTTAGCGCTTTATCGTTGTTAAGAATCATACGCAAATGTACAAAGTATTTATTGAAAACAAGTCGGTGATCATCACTGAAACAGATTCAGATTCTAATTTTTATCCTGTCCTTGATGAGAAATCTGCTAAAACACTTGAAAAAGATATTCTACCATTGCTGGATGATGCAGACGTCCAATCGGTTGTTGTGCGATGCGAAAATGCGAGTGCCAAATTTAAAAAGCTATTTAAAAATTATCAGCTGATTGAAGCCGCAGGAGGAATTGTACAACGAAAAAACAGGATACTTGTCATTAAGCGAAATGGGAAATGGGATCTGCCCAAAGGTAAAATTGAAATTGGAGAATTGAATGAAGTTGCTGCTGTTCGAGAAATAGAAGAAGAATGTGGAATTGCGGGTCCAACCATCGAAGACTTCCTTTGTGAAACGTATCACACCTATGCTTTCAACAATAAACAAGTTCTGAAACGCACCTATTGGTACT
>CAISOQ010000193.1 GCA_903887095.1 uncultured Flavobacteriia bacterium | reverse complement strand
GGCATCCAATCCACCGAAGAGATTCGCTGGAAAAAACTTTAAAACAGAGCAGCCTAGATGCATTCCTTGCATAATTTCGCTAGGTGTTGCTGCACCTGGAATGAACGGTACACCTGACTTTTGAAGTTCTTTTATAAGATTTTCTTCAAGTCCAGGACTAACTATAAAATCAACTCCTGCCGACTTTGCTTCATTCATTTGATCAACATTTACAACAGTTCCTACACCGATGCACATTTCGTTTGAATAGGATGCTTTCATTTTCTTAATTGCATCAAAAGCAACAGCTGTGCGCAATGTAACTTCGATCACTCGAATGTCTTTTGCAATCAATGATGCAATAATGGAATCAACCTCGTCAACAGACTGAATCGTAACCACGGGAATTACTGAATGTGCTGAAAGTATTTGTTCTATGTTGTTCTGCTTCATCTGTTGAAATTTATATAAAACTTGCACCTTCCTCGCTCGAGGATACATTTATTCGCATATTGGCAAATAATTCCCGGCCCAATCCGAAAACTGAGTCATTCGACTTCGTTCGAGCGTTTCGAGCGCTTAAATCAATCAGGCAATTCAACGTACCATCAACTGCATTTAATTCTAAAAGATCACCGGTTTGAATTCTTGAGATCCAACCTCCATCTCTGGCTTCTGGTGTAACATGTATTGCTGCTGGAACTTTTCCTGATGCGCCAGACATGCGACCATCAGTGACTAAAGCAACCTTAAATCCTCTTTTTTGTAGAATGGTCAGTGTAGGTGTGAGTTGGTGCAGCTCTGGCATACCATTCTGTTTTGGACCTTGAAAAGGAAGAACAGCAATGAAATCTTTGTTCAGTTCATCATTTTTAAAAGCTACTATCAAATCTTCTTGTTCATTGAAAACGATAGCTGGCGCTTGAATAACGAGATGATCTTCTGCAACAGCAGATGTTTTTACAATGGCACGGCCAATATTTCCACTAACCATTTTGATTCCTCCTTCCAGTTGAAATGGATGTTGAACATCTCTCAGAATGGAATCATTCATCGATTGCTTCACACTTTCTTCCCAGAACAATTGACCATCTTTTATTTTTGGTTCAATCAAGAAATGATTGAGTCCAAAACCGAGAATAGTATTGACGTCCTCGTGTAACAGATTGTTTTCTAGTAATGTACGCATGACATAACCAACTCCTCCTGCCGCGTGAAAATGGTTGACATCTGCTGCCCCATTGGGGTATACTTTTGCTAATAGTGGAATTACTTTCGATAGATCAGAAAAATCTTCCCAATTGATAAGAATACCCGCTGCTCGTGCAATAGCAATAAGATGTATTGTGTGATTAGTAGATCCACCTGTTGCTAACAAACCAATGATCGCGTTAACGATTGTTTTCTCTGAAACGATACTCGCCAGTGAGTGATCCATGGATTTTTTTCGTGATTGTTCGCCAATTAATCGCACGATTTCTTCGTTTAGAAGATCACGAAGTTTGGTTCCAGGATTCACGAAACTTGAGCCTGGTAGTTGAAGTCCCATAATTTCCATCAACATCTGATTACTGTTTGCTGTACCGTAAAAAGTGCAGGTGCCAGGCGAGTGGTAAGAGTCTGATTCTCCTTTAAGTAAAGCCGCACGGTCTATTTTACCTTCTGCATAATCTTGTCGAATCTTCGCTTTTTCATCATTACTTATCCCCGTCTCCATTGGTCCACCGGGTACAAAGGCAATCGGTAAGAATCCAAATTTTAAGGAACCAATGAGTAATCCTGGTACAATTTTATCACAAATCCCAAGACATAGCGCTCCGTCAAACATGTTGTGCGACAAGGCTAATACAGTAGACAAGCCAATAATATCACGACTGAACAGCGATAGCTCCATTCCAATTTGACCTTGTGTAACACCATCGCACATAGCTGGAACACCTCCCGCAACCTGAACTGTAGCATTGTATTTGTTTGCATACGCACGCAACATATCTGGGTAATTTTCATATGTTTTGTGTGCAGAAAGCATATCGTTATAGGCAGTAACAAGTCCAATGTTTGGTGTGCTTTCTCCGGCAATCATCTGCTTATCAGTAGAATTGCAACCAGCAAAAGCGTGAGCCTGATTTCCACAATGAAGTTTTGATCGTGTATATGTCGTTTCAAATTGCTCCTGTATTTGCTTCAAATAAAGTTCCCTTGAAGTTTTGCTGCGTGCAATGATTCTTTCAGTAACTGCTTGGATTTGTGGATGGATCATGACTTACTGTAATAAAGTTGAAAATTTGGACGATTGATGAATCGTGCAATCGGTAAATTTTGATCTTCCGACTTTTGAAGCACCTCTCGTTTTTTTGAGCCATGCAACAATAATACGCAATGAGTTGCAGCTTCGAGAATGGCTGGACTACAAGTAATCCGCTCTTTTGGATGGTTGGGTGCTGAGGTGTAAAAAATCCCTTTTTGATTACTTTTAAGTAGCTCTTTCGAAGCAACATTATTTGGGAAAAGTGACGCTGTATGACCGTCATCACCCATGCCAAGAAGGACAATGTCAGTGCGTTCCATGAATGATGAATACTCTTTATTTATCGCTGCTAAATTTTTTTCTGCATCATCTTTAAATTGAACCATTGG
>CAISOQ010000192.1 GCA_903887095.1 uncultured Flavobacteriia bacterium | reverse complement strand
TGAAGAAAAAGCGGAAGAAGAAAAACGATACATTGCGAAAAAACTAGGTTTGTCCATCGAAGAATTTGAATCAATTATTCAACTTCCACCAAAACTTTACCGCGACTATCCAAATGATGAAAAGCGATTGAGCTTTATCTATGATACGTATCGTAAAATCTTCAAGAAAGAGAAGTTAGGTTCTTTTTGATACTAAAAATCACTTCAAATCAGTGTGCTTCCATTGAATCCAGTACTCCTCCAAACCTTCTGGTGTTTTGTAAAGTGGACTAACGTATAATTTTCTATTTTTAACTATACGGCCTTTTAATAAATCACGCTTCCTTTTTTTTAGATCCGGTGTATGTCCCCAGCCTCCAGAATGATCGAATCCTGTCATTGCTTGTCTTTTTTTATCAACGCGCACGAAAGGAATATATACTCTGTATTCCACATACCGGTCCCCATCCCCCATGCCGTAGGTGGTCATCTTGATCTTTTTTAAATCTACTTTGGCATATTTTTTTGATCGATAAAGTTCTTTCAATTTATCACCAACATAACGTGCCATTACATTTGAATAGTTGTGAGCGATATCCGTTCCTGTGAGATCTAATTTTTGCATGTATTCAACATCAACAAATTCTACTCCTTTGTAAACACCAGAACAGCCCTCATCCGTGCAAACTGGTGTATCAATGTAATATTTGTAACGCTCCAAAATACGAGTGGAGGTGTCTTCAGGATTCTCAAAAGAAAAACCATTCCCTTTTGATTCAAGTGACCCTCCGCAACTTGCCAAAAGAAGCAAAAGTTGCAAAACAAATAGAGACCGAAACAGAATTCTCATGGACTAATTAATTTGCATTCGAATCCGCCATTCTTTCGGATATAAATTATTGAACCGCTTGTTGACTCTTTTGATCCAACCCAAAGGTTGTTCCTCGAAAGTGACCAAACAAAATCCATTTCCTTCTCCCAAATCAAACGTATCTCCATGCAAATAGTTGAGTGCATCCTGTCTCGATAATTCTGTTTTCCTTTGAAACGACAATAAATTAAAATCCATCGCGAGTTCTTCTGAAGGAATCAACCCTTTTCGTGAGTTCTCTCCCACCATTGTTCCCATTTTCAATAATCGCAGCAAAGATTGTACGTGCAACATTTCTGCTTCCATTTTCGCCGGCAAGACGAGCATGCGCTCATTCCAAACATAGAGAGCGGTATCATCTAAACGCACAAATTCTTCCAAACCAGCACTCTCCTTTTGCTTTCTAAACTCAGGGCGTTTGTTCCATTTTGAATTGCGAAAATTTTCATCAGGCTTCTGGAGCACTGCAACGTAAAAACCTTCGGATTCATTTATTCCTGGAAAACAATAATGACCTCTGCCACCTCTGCCCTCCTGAATCTCCACAGGCATTTTCAATTTGACTTCTTCAGCTCCAAACTCTTCACAAAACCAAATTATATTTTCTTCATTCTCACATGCATTAAATGTACAAGTAGAATAAATTAGAAAACCTCCGGGTTTCAAAGATTCCCAGACATCAGCTAATATGCGTTTTTGTCGAGCAGCACATTGTAGAACGTTTTCCTCCGACCACTCATCCCGCGCTGCTTTGTCTTTGCGAAACATCCCTTCACCCGAACATGGCGCGTCAACAACTATTGCATCAAAAAAATTAGGTAATCGTGAAAAATCGGCGGGATCATTGCATGTTACAAGGGTATTGGTACAACCCCATTTTACAATGTTTTCACGCAAGATTCTCGCACGCTGCTGAATCACTTCATTGGATACCAGCATCCCTTTTCCATTCAAAAAAGAGGCAATAAGAGTACTTTTTCCACCAGGTGCGGCACACAAATCCAATATCACAGGATCCTCAGGCAAGGTAATTTGCATTAAAATTGTATCTAAAATCATTGAGCCCGCTTCCTGAGGATAATAGCCGCCTGCATGAAACAAGGGATCTAATGTAAAGGAAGGTCGTTCTTTCAAATAAAAGGCATTTTCACACCAAGAAACAGCTTTCAAAACTTCCAACTTCGATTGAACTTTTTCAGGATGAAAACGCACGCTAACTGGCGGAATTGAATCAAGATGCGCTAAAAAATCCGAATCAAAAAAGGAATCATTATTTATTCGTTGAATGAACTTATCTGGAAGCGGATGTGACATGCGGTAAAGTTAACACCTCTAAATTGAAGAAGACCATATACAGCTCAAATTCTTCAAATAGGATCTTTCAATGATCAATAAAAAGAAATTTTGCGGACGAGATCAATTTTGTTAAAATCTGTAAGTCGAAATAGGTATTCTCCTTTTGCAAAATTGTCCAACTCCAAATTCTTTCCAGAAAACTGCTTGAACTCTTGCACTAATTGACCATTCAGATTAAATAAACTCAAATTGACGACACCGTCAAATGTCCAACTAAGATTCATTTTTTGAGTCGCTGGATTGTATTTAATTGTGATATCCTGATCCAAGGTTTGAGCATTTGAAAGTCCAACCTGTTCAGCTGATGACAACAATTCAGCTGGTTCATTCATTTCGTCAAACGGAGATGCTAATGCTATAGCAGTATTTAACGACAATTCACATCCGTGTGCATCCAAGACGATGACTTCATAAAATCCTGTTAGTAAATTATTTAAATCTTGGGTACTTGAGCCATTCGACCATAGATACGAATATGGGGCTGTACCACCTGAAACAGTCAAATCAATTGATCCACCTGCAGAATAAAAAATATCCGTTTTCTGTAAATCGACCACCAATTGTGTTGGTTCATGAAGTTCATAAATTTCAGCACCACTGCAACCTGCGCTATCAGAAACAATCACAAAATAAACTCCGGGAATCAATCCTTGTATACCAGAAGTTGTTTCGCCAGTATTCCATAAATAATTGTAATTTCCTTGACCTCCAGTTACACTCAATGTAATCTCACCATTTGGCGCTCCAAAGCAAAGAGGATCATGCAATTGTTCATTTAAAAAAATGGGTGCCACTGTACTAATTTGAGCTGAGTATGCTGACACACATCCTGCGCTATCTCTAACAATTACACTGTAGGTGCCAGGATTCAGATTTGTAAGGGCAGTCGCGGTTGAACCAGTACTCCAATGAATTGAATATGGAGCTATTCCGCCCTGATTGAGATTCAAAGAAATCCCTTGCGACATATTGGAGCAATCAATCGTTTTTGATGCGCCCATGCTGAAAGTATTGAACGTTGATGCCATTTGCACTGCAGCCTGAGCATTCAATCTTCCAGCGCCAAGAAGACCAATATAAGCTTGATTTTGGGGATCAATATTAGCTGCAGTTTCTTTTAAAATATATTCTACCTCATCCGAATTGAGACATGGATTAACAGCCAACATCAAGGCCACAGTTCCTGAAACATAAGGTGCAGCAAAAGAAGTTCCATTACCTGTTGAATAAGACCCTGGTGACGCAGAAAGTGCCACATCATATCCTGGTGCACAAATGTCGACGCCCGTATTGTGCTGGTGTGTGGAAGCTGAATTACCTGGATACCTTTCGTGGTTGTCAGAAGGTCCAACACTCGAAACTGAAATTACATGGTTAAAAGAAGCAGGATAAACAAAATTTCCAGGTGCTCCGCAAGTTCCTCCATTGCCAGCGGCTGCAATAATAACAGTACCATTGCCATATACCTCATCTATAACAGTTTGCAAGTATTCGGAAAAATCACAGCCTGATGCCCAACTTAAATTGACAATTTGAGCACCGGTATAACTGGCATCAAGAACATCGTTGTAACTCATTGCTCGCAAGTCTAAACGGGTGTCATAGCCAATAGAACTTTTTCCTACTCCATTGTTTGTGTTTCCAGCAGCAGTAATTGCCACAACCGTCCCATGTGTGTAATCAGTGGCGGAATTCGGAGAAACATAGTTTACTTTTCCAACTAACTCTTCATGGTTTAAATAATAATTCGCATCAGTAATCGAAATGACAATAGAAGGATCACCATGCGTAATATCCCATGCTTGTTTTGCCTTAATCAAATCCAATGCATAATCTGTAGAGAAAGAAGTATTGTAGTCATTCGGCACGCTTAACGATTCATATTTTGGTCCAATTTCAGGTTTTGAAAAAGGTAAATTCGACTTGGTTATAGCTTGCATTAACTCATGCTCATTGCAATCGCATGTTAGCTCATAGACTTTTAAAAGTTCTTTATTCCGAGAGCTAGGCAAAGCCTGACGAAAACCATTTATTGAAAACGTTCGAATTAACTCAGTAAAATATTCGTCTGAAGAAATTAATGCCTCACCGTTGATTGCATATTTATAGTGAAATGCTGAATCGCTTATGGTTACCCATACCTTTCCTTGCTGGCTATGCACCAGTGAATGTGAAAAGGTAATTAAAAGAGCAAACAAGAATCCCTTCACAATTTTCAAATTAAGTAAGTGATGAGCACTATTTAACGAATTTACAAAGATGTGGGATAATAACTATGAAATTCGGTGTTTTTTTATAGTGAAATGTATGATTTAAAGCATTTGAAAATAATTGAACATTTTGAACTTCTTGAACCTGTTTGAACTATTTTAAAAAAAAAACGAGAGCCTCCTCTACAAGACTCTCGCATTCGGCGATCTTTCAACATGAAACCACTCTACTATAGGAAGATCACCTTTCTAACTAACTCTTGTCCGTTTGCTGTGTGTAGCTTCACGAAATATTCTCCTTGTGCAACTCCTGTCAATTCTACTTTTTGTAAGTTAATTGCTTCGATCGTTTGAACTTGCTGACCAGTGATGGTCATCAGTACTACTTTTTGAACGTCCTCTCCATTCCAAGCTATTGTAGCATTCTCAGTTGCTGGGTTTGGGTAAACATTTAATTCTGTCGTTGCAACTTCATTCATACCAAGCATATATTGTGGATGATTTTCCTGTTCCACGCTCAACTCAGGTGCAATGTTTGCTTGACCAACTTCAACCGCTTCATGTGCATCCACTATTGCATTTGCAGATACTTGACAACCATTTGCATCGGTAATCAACACTTCGTAAAACCCACCATCTACTTCATTTAAATCTTGTGTTATTGCGCCATTGTTCCAAGTGTAAGTGTAAGGAGCTGTTCCACCAGCAATGGTTACATCGACATTCGCATGATTAACATAAAGTTGGTCAACGTGTGCTATCGTAGCAGTAAGTGCAGTAGGTTCAGCAACATGGAAAGTATTCAGAACTGAACAACCGTTTCCATCGGTAATTGTCACATCGTAAAAACCTTCTTTTAAGCCTTCTAAATTTGCTTCAGTTTCACCGTTTTCCCATGCGTAAGTATAGATCCCATTTCCACCTTCAACCAACACATTCAAAGTACCATTTTGCGCGCCATTACAAAGTGCAGGCGTCATTTCAGCATTCACACTCATTGGTTCAAGTGCTGTAATGTATGCGCTGTAAGTAGCTACACATCCTTTACTGTCATGGATTGTCGCAACATAATTTCCTTCTGATAAGTTGTTCAATTGTGCAACAGTTGCACCGTTGTTCCAATTAATTGTGAATGGTGCTGTTCCATCATAATTTGTATTTAAAGTAATGCTTTGAGCCATTGTTGTACATTCCACATTTACAGTTCCTGTAACAGTCATTGTATTGAATTTAGCTGCCATACTTACTGCTTGACCTGCATCCATTCGTCCGGCTCCAAGTTTACCAACATAAGCAGGATTTACAGCATCAATGTTCAC
>CAISOQ010000191.1 GCA_903887095.1 uncultured Flavobacteriia bacterium | reverse complement strand
CTTGAATAGTTGTTCATCAATGTTATTTCACGATTTTTGAAGCGATAAATCTGAGAAAGTTTATTAAAATAAACACACTCATCGATGGGGTCGAAATAGCTCATCCCTATATCTGATTGTAACCCATCGTCAAAAGATCCTACAGAGTTATTTCTTCTATTGATCTGTATTATTTGTCCTCCCGTACCAAATGCAACAACCATATTTTGTGCAGAAACTATGTGACTTAACTGGTCAAAATCTAGTCCACTCGAATTCCGATTCCAAGACAAAATCTTACTATTAGGAATTCTAAGTAAGCCATGGTGTAAGGTCGAAAGCCAAAAATTTCCTTCCTTATCATTAATAATTCCTGAAAAGGCAATTTTAGGATATAAAAGTTGTGCTGATTTATTTCTTAAATCGAAGCGAATTAGACCGGTGTGTGTGCTGATCCATAAGCAATGATCTATTTCTCTAACATCATTAGGTTTTCTCCCTTTTAACAATTTCAGCAATTTTTTTTCTTGGAATAATACCCACTTACCCTTAGACTTTCTGAAAACCTTATTCTCGGGTAATGAGAATATCCAGGGAGTATTTTCTGATCTTGATATTACCATCGGGGCATTCCTGAAACAATCATGGATGAACGTGTTTGTTTCCTTCCCTTCTCGAGTCCGCTCAATTAAATAAACACCATTGTGAAAATAAATGGATCCTTTTGAATTTGAACTGATACTCCCTGTAAAAGCGATACTGTCTTTTTTATAATTGATATACTTTCCCACATATTTGGAAATTTTTAGCGTTTTGTCATCAATCAGAAAAGTTCCCTGTTCACTTGATAACCATATATTTCCATTTTTATCAGATGTAATTCCATTCAGGTTGTACTTCCAATTTTTGATTACATGCAAGCCAAGGCCATCCACATAAAAGAGCTGACGCTTAAAATTATATCCAAATATTTTACCTGACGGGGTTTGAATGAGCCCTGTGGCAGAGCGAGCCTGTAGATCTTTGCTTGTAAAATACTCATATTTTACACCATTAAAGCGATACACCCCTGCATCGCAACCTATCCAGAGATAACCGTCCTTGTCTTGAATAACGGAATACACTTCATTCGAAGGCGAGCCATTCTCGATATTATAAGAAAAATAGGCTGGATACTGTCCAAAAGCAGAAAATCTGAGTAGATTGACAAGTAAAGCCAGAAAAAAAAGATCTCTTTTCATACCACAAAAATAGAATATTGAAAAGAATACTTTAATGGGGTTGAATAAACCTGAAATGAGGATCAAGGTGCAAATTAAAATTTAATGCGATCCCCGGCCTTCAAATTCACAATTCAAAAGAAGATGTTTTCCAGGTTTTTCTGGTGTGGATAACCTTTCCAATAGCCGGTCTACTGATTCTTTCGCTATTTCCTTTATGGGTTGTCGAATGGCAGAAATTTGCGGTTGCATTAATTCAAATGCGATACTATCATCAAAACAAATGATTTTAACATCACTTGGAATCGAAGCATTCAATTGCTTCAGTGCTAACAACGTTTGAAAAGATGATGCATTATTTATAGGAATCATTGCGTCTGTTCCTGTTTTTAATGACTCTGAAATCAATTGGGAAAACTGCTTGTTATTTTCAACAGAGGTAATAATTTCAAAATCAATACCTGCTTTTTCGCAGCCCTCACGCAACCCATCTACCCTTTGTTCAAGTGTCATTAGCAGAGGTTGATGAGGAATGATAACCGCTATTTTTTTTGGTTTTACTTTAAACTGTTGGATGCTTTTTGCTGCCTCTGAGGCATTGTCCACTCCAACAAAATCTGCATTTTCATCTCCCGGTCGATCGGTAAAAACAACAGGAATATGCGTTTCATGTAAAATTGGGATCAATTCATCAATACGATTGCAAGGTGAAATGATCATTCCATCAATAGAGCGTTGAATCAATTCGCGCATGAGCGTTTTCTCCATTTGCAGATCATCGTTTGTATTGACAAAGAATGTATTATACCCTTTATCATGCAACTCCTCTTGAATTACTTTGCATAATTCTGCATAAAATGGATTTGAGATATCCGAAAGGACCAACCCGATTGTTTTTGTGGTTGTCTGACGTAAGCTTTTCGCAAAGAAATTTGGCACATACAATAATTCCCTTGCCTTCTCTTTGATTAATCGCTGCTTTTCCTTGCTGATGTTGAACTCATCACCCTTGCCATTTAAAACAAAAGAAACTGTGGCTTTCGAAACCCCTACACTCGTTGCAATATCCTGTAAGGAAACCCTTTTTTCTTTCATGTACAAATTATTTGGGAAGCTTGCTTACCATCGCTTTGTATTCCGTCTGAAAACTTTGATTTCCTTTACATCCCATTGTAACCTTCGAATTATGGAAATGCTCAATTCTATTACCCGGATCTGGATGAGTGCTTAAAAAAGCTGGAACTCTCGCTCCACCAGAAGCTTGTATCTTTTCAAAAAAACCAGCGCCACCATCAGCATTGTAGCTCGTTGGACACAGATACGTCACTGATCGCTCATCAGCTTCCGTTTCATGTGCCCTGGAAAACTTCAAACCAATTAAAGCCCCTGTTACTTGCTTTAATGCAGCACGATTTCCTGCTAATACATCTAATAGGAGCTGTATACCAAACATTTGTGTCATTTGTCGTGTTGAATGGCGCATATCTGCATGACCAATTTCATGTCCAAGCACCCCTGCCAATTGATCTTCAGAATCAAGGTATTTCAATATACCTGTGTAAACGTAGATATATCCTCCTGGAGTACAAAAAGCATTCAACGTACTATCATCATGAATAACACGCAAACGCCATTGGAAATCATCTTTGTAATCAACCTTGCCTGAATTGAGAATATTGTCTCTTACTTTGTATAAGTATTTATAAATTTCCTTGTACTGCGTAGAATCAAGTTGGGGATATTCTCTTTTATTGCTATCAATCTCATGAGCGACTTGTGCGCCTAGTTGTCTATCTTGTTGAATCGTAAAGAGATTCACACCTTTTCCTTTATTTTTGTCATTCATTACGCCGCATGCAGCAAGGATAAAAATTGCAACAGAAAAAATAAGTGGTTTCATTTTCATTTTAAGTATTAACCTATTGGATAAAGATAATTGACCATAAAAGTCATAAAAGTAGCCAATGCCCAACCTGTGTAAACCTCTTTTGGTGTATGTTTTTCAAGATACAACCTAGAAGAAATGGTTAGTCCAGAAGCGATGATGACGAAGATGAGAATCCAGAATTGAAACTCTGCTTGTTCAAGTGCATATGCAAATGTAAAACCAGTTAATATACCTGCTCCACCGCCGTGTAAACTAATTTTGATCCAACGATTGATGTAGGTATAAACCACTGTCACGAAAACTCCTGAAAGAGGCAAAGCATAAATGTATTTTGGTAAAATGTTGTTTTGTGCTTTGAAAATAAACAGACCATAAAGCAGCAAGCAATAGGAAAGCATGATAAACATAGGAATGTTTCGTTCGCGCTGATTTTCCATATCGATCGTGGTGATAATCTTTCGTTTATGAAGAATTACAAAAGATAATCCAGGAGCAATAACACTAAATATCAAAAACATATACAACACTGCTGTCTTCGCTTCATCACTTAGGAAATACAAAGAGTCCTCATTGAACAGGAAGTCCTGATTGGAAGGCACATACATGGCGATCAAAAGCCCGTAAACCGGCATTAGCAAAGGGAGGAAAATCCAAGAAAGTATTTCAGCTGCTATTTTCATAATTCTTTCCTCAATCTGGCTACAGGAATATTAAGTTGTTCACGGTATTTCGCAACTGTTCTGCGGGCAATATTGTAGCCCTTTTCTTTTAGAAGTTCTGCCAATTTTTCATCTGTGAGCGGTCTTCGCTTTTTCTCGCCTTCGATGGCTTCAGAAAGAATCTTTTTCACTTCTCTCGTTGAAACTTCCTCTCCTGTATCGGTTGATAAGGATTCAGAGAAGAAATATTTTAAAGAAAAAACGCCATAACCAGTTTGCACATATTTGCTATTGGCAACGCGTGAAACCGTGGAAATATCTAACCCTACGATTTCTGCAATATCTTTCAAAATCATTGGTTTCAGCTTCGTTTCATCTCCTGAAAGAAAGTATTCTCTCTGGTAGTTCATGATGGCATCCATGGTGGTCAAGAGCGTATTTTGACGCTGTTTGATTGCATCAATAAACCATTTTGCTCCATCAAGTTTTTGTTTCACGAATGTCAATGCTTCTTTTTCAGATTTGGATTTTTTTGCACCCTCGGCATACGAACGCAGCATTTGCTCATATTCTCTGCTGACTTTCAATTCAGGGGCATTTCTACCATTGATACTGAGTTCCAATCGGCCCTCGAACTCATTAATTTGAAAATCAGGAATAATCTGTTGGTAATTTTTAGATGATTCTTTCATTGAACCACCCGGTTTCGGATTTAACTTAAGAATTTCATCTACCGCTTCTTTTAGATCTTCATCCTCAATTTCTAATTTTTTGGAGATTTTATCGTAGTGCTTTTTAGTAAACTCTTCGAAGAAATCCTCGAGTATTTTTTTAGCTGTAAATCGCGTAATATCTCCATTCTGCTTTCTGCGAATTTGAATCAACAAACACTCTTGTAAATCGCGTGCGCCAACCCCAGCCGGATCTAAGTCCTGAATAACCCTCAACACCTCTTCCACTTCCGCTTCCGTTGTAAGAATATTTGCAGAAAAGGCAAGGTCGTCTACCAATGCTTCAATTTCTCTGTTTAAATACCCTGATTCATCGAGGTTACCGATGATTGTATCAGCAATCATGAACTGTTGATCATCCAGGTAAAGTAAATGTAGCTGCTGTGCTAACATTTCTTGAAACGTTTGCTCACCTGAAAGCGGGATTACGCGTTCCTCTTCGTCTTTGCTGTTGTTGTTTGCTTTGGTTTTATAATCCGATCCATCTTCATCAATGTACTCCGAAATATCAAATTCGGGCTCATCATTGTCATAATCATCGTCAAAATCGTCGTCGTTACCGAAATCGTCTTCATCCTTGTCTGCGCCTTCCTCTAGTGCAGGGTTTTCTTCGATTTCCTGCTTGATACGTTGGTCCAGTTCCATCGTTGGTACCTGCAACAATTTCATCAACTGAATTTGTTGAGGAGAGAGTCGCTGCTCCAGTTTTTGAACCAAGTATTGTTTTAAAGCCATTTAAAAGATGTTCAATTCGTTCAATTCG
>CAISOQ010000190.1 GCA_903887095.1 uncultured Flavobacteriia bacterium | reverse complement strand
TCATCTAAAGGAAATTCTTTAAAAATAAATAGCAAATTGTCGTAAAAATGAAAAATCCGAGAATAAGTCCATTGAGAGAGTGCAAACCTTTTCTTTTCGAATAGAAATAATTACCAACGCTTAAAAAAGATCCAATACAGATTGATAGAAGAATTAACATTTTGATATTTTTGGCATGTGTTTTGAAAATAATTTATTAAATTTCTAAAAATAAAACGATGAAAGCAATGAATAAATTAATGTTGGCAGGAGCATTTGCTCTTTTGTCTTTCGCATCTGAAGCGCAGGAAGTGGAAAAAGCGAAACCAGTTAAAGGAACTGCTGCGCAACCAGCTGTTCATGTGAATCAGAAAGTTGAGGAAAAGCAAGTGATTCAAGAAGAAACAAAAACTTCAGTTAAATCTGATCAGCCCGCTAAGCCAAGTATGGAAATGCAAAAGGCTTCAATAAATAAGCAGGCAAAAAGAGAAATCCCTCAGAAAATTGAAAAAGCAGATCCACCAAAACAATAAAAAAAGAGGCGAAAGCCTCTTTTTTTATATTTCAAATTGTTGAAAATGATGTGTGAAATGTTTGGAATGCATTCTGCACCATTGATCGTAATTTAAGGGTCCATAAAGCGGATGAACAGTTGTCTTTTCTGGGTTTTCGTCGAAAAACTCTTCAAAGTCAATCCATTCCAATAAAAATTCATCAATAGCTAATTCTATCTCTTCATGGCGCAAGGGGGTGTCTTTTTTAGCAAAAGAAACTTCGAAATTTTTTGGCATTTCTTTTTCTGAATTCAGAAATTGAATCATTCTTTCAATTTTTTCTTCTTCCACTTCAATTGCCAACTTAATCTTTCCAGAAGAAATTTTCAATGAATCAGAGAGGTGTTCAACCATTCGCTGGGCACTCATTGAACCCCATTGCGGTGACGTGTTTTCAGTTAATTTATCCAAGCGCGGGATCATCTCTGAAATGTCTAATGTTATAAATTCCATATTTTAGTTATTGCCTCGAATAATATTTAAACTACTAGGTATTACTTGCACATTTAATTCTTCACGCACGTCAAAAGGTTCACCATCGTAATGAGCGATTCTTTCTGATAAACTTATGCGTGCCTTTTCAAAAGAGATGACTTCAGCGAATCGCGATTTGTGAGATGTGCGTTTGAAAAAACGGTAAACAACTCCTGGTGCATGCCAGAAAGAAAAAGGTTTTAATATGCAAAGTTCAATTTTTCCATCGGTAATATCCGATGTAGGGGATACCACAAAACCATTTCCGAATTCGGAAGCATTTGCCACGGTGCATAGTACGACTGGCATTGATTTTACCTCGCCATTTACATCCACAGATACATTTACGGGATTGTAATGCATAAATTCTTTGGTGACCAATTTTACGTAACTCCAAAAACCTCTTTTATGGTATTTGTCAAATTTCCTGGCGATCACTGCATCAAATCCATAGCCACCTATTCCGAGAAATGGTTTATCATTGACAATAACCGTATCCATGCGCAAGAAATTATCCTTGTTGATGCATTTAACAGCTTCTCCTAGATCCATAGAAATGCCTAGATGTCTTGCCAATCCATTACCTGAACCACAAGGTAAAATAGCTAATTTCGTTTGTGTTCCAATCAGTGCAGTTCCCACTTCATGCACAGAGCCGTCTCCACCGACCGCACAAACAATATCTATACCTTCTAAACTTGCTTCGTACGCAATTTCTTTTGCGTGCTTCCGATATTCTGTGATTGCTATGTCGTATACAAATTTCGAATGATCGAGATTGGATTCAATGATATCGGGTAAATCGCCTTTTTTTCCGACTCCGGAAATTGGGTTGATGATAAATCGGATCTTTTGCTTCATTCTACAGCTGTTTTGTTTCGAATCAGATCACGATTGTATCGCTGAATAATGGCTTTCACACTGCGCTCAGAGTATCTTCCAAGTTTTGGCAATAGGCCCAACGAATCGGTTGCTGATTCTTTACGAATGGGCAAAACGTACAAATTTCGTGCCTTTTCATTGGATATTGAGCTTATGTAGTGTTCGAAGAAGTGGTAATAGGTACCTTCTAGATAGGTAATTGCTTGCCTTTTTTGTTTTGTAAAAGCAGAAAATCCATAGGAATAAAAGTTTGTTTTAATGTTCAGTAAATCAAGCGCTGTCGGCAGTATATCTAACTGTTGAAAAATCTTTTTTTCGCGTTTTTTCCCGAGTTTACCATTTGGATGATAGAAGACAATTGGAATTCGATACAT
>CAISOQ010000189.1 GCA_903887095.1 uncultured Flavobacteriia bacterium | reverse complement strand
TTGCTTCCGCCTCCACCTACGCCGATCACTTTAATGATCGAACTCGTTTCTTTTGGTAAATCAAACTCCATATTCCCTCGTTTATTCTATTTGCAAATTTAATTATCTTCCTTGAACCAATCTACACCTCTTTTGACAATTGTATCAAAAAATGATCCTCTGTTTTTAACAGAATGTGTTTTAACTGCTCCGTTGCTTGCTGCTTCAGTGGTTGAATAGTTTTTCTCCAATGCTTCAAATCCTTTGAGAACCAATCCAATACCCGTTGCATACATTGGGCTTGTCAAGTTTTCGATGTGATTATTGTTCGCTAAATGCTCAGTTGGATAACCAACACGCGTATCCATTCCTGTTATGTATTCGAACAATTGTGTAATGTGCTTCAATTGCGCGCCTCCACCTGTTACAACGATTCCTCCAATCAATTTTTTCTGGTAACCCGAATTAATGATTTCATAATGCACCAATTCTATGATCTCTTCCATTCTTGCTTGAATAATACTCGCAAGATTTCTAACAGTAATTTCTTTCGGATCACGACCTCGCAATCCAGGAATACAAACAATTTCGTTTTCTTGACTTTCAGATGCAAGTGCTGAACCAAATTTGGTTTTCAACATTTCTGCTTGTCGACGCATAATTGTGCAACCTTCTTTGATATCCTCTGTGATGACATTTCCTCCAAAAGGAATAACTGCAGTATGACGTATGATTCCTTCGTGAAAAATAGCCACGTCCGTTGTACCGCCACCTATGTCAACCAACACTATACCTGCTTCTTTTTCTTCATCTGACAATACAGCGTCAGCGGAAGCAATCGGTTCCAAAATAATTTCCTTGACCTCTAATCCAGCTTTCTCGACACATTTTGTAATGTTCATAGAAGCCCCAATCTGACCCGTAATGATGTGGAAGTTTGCTTCCAAACGGCGGCCGAGCATACCGATTGGGTCTTTGATTCCTTGCTCATTATCAATAATATATTCCTGCGGTAATACAGTGATAATGGCCTCACCAGGTTGCATTACCAACTTGTACATATCTTCCACCAAGGCATCGATATCTTTCTGAGAAATCTCAACATCAATATAATCTCTGGTGTGAATCCCTCGGTGCTGTAAACTTTTAATGTGTTGCCCTGCAATTCCAACATTCACGACACGTACAGTCAACTGTCCATCTACTCGCTCTTGAGCTTCCTCCACCGCAACTTTGATCGATTGCACTGTTTTCTCAATGTTCGCAACCATTCCTCTCGTTACCCCGAGCGACTCGCTTTTACCCATTGATAAAATCTCAATCTTTCCGTGCTCATTTTTCTTGCCCACGAAACAAGCGATCTTTGTTGTTCCTATATCCAGTCCGACTATAATCTTTGACATAACTGTTAATTTTCCTGCGTGTTACTTTCTATTGTCTTGCCTACAATCTGTTTATCGTACTTCAGATTGATTTCGGTGTATTTATTCCATCCTTCATAGGGGATTGCCTCACTGTAAAAGATCTTCAATTTCTCAAACTTCTCTTTTACCTCCTTGTCTGTGTTTGCTGTTCCGAAAACAATCTCTTGCCCCCCTACGATTGGCACTAGAATAAAATCTCCGCTCTTTTTAAGGTGAACTTGCCCTATCAGTGCCTGCATTAAGGGGTCTTTACAAACATAATTTGAAATACGATAGACATCATCTAGCTTTCGAATACTTTTCAAAGAGTCATTGTTGATAATCTCCGACACAGAAATTGAGGTTGGCCGATCCTTCAAATTTCCACTAACTACAAGCACGCGAGCCGTATGGATAGTCGACGTTTGCATGATTACCCCGTCTTCATCCAAATAATACGATTCTCCAAACTGATTAAAAATGCGCGCAATTGGTTTACGGACCACCACATCAATTTTCCATCCATGACCGATGTTCGTAAAAACTTTTACTTCCTTGACTTCAGTCATCGCCCTGATAAATTTTTCAATGGCTGCGACTTTCAAATCACGTTGCATTTGGCCTTTAAACACGAAACCACGACGCTTTAGTCGCTGATGCAATTCATGCTCATTTAAAAACGCATTTTCTCCTGTTACATGGATCAAAATATCCACTTTATCCAGTGTGCTTTCTGATTGAGATTGTTGAGAAAAAACGAGTACTGTTATCACTCCTCCTAAAAATAGTCCCCAAAGAGATCCTTTCACCCACTTGTTCATGACAGCACCATTTTAAGCGGTTCAACAATGCGATCTATATCGCCAGCTCCTATCGTCAAGACTACACCCTCATTAAATCCTTTGAAGCTTTCCAACACTTCTTCCGGCGAAAGAATTTTCTTGCTTTTTAAAGAAATTGCCTCCAATAAAGCTTCACTTGAAACACCTTCAATTGGCAGTTCTCTCGCAGGATAAATTGGCATTAGAATTACATCATCCAGTTTTGACAATTCTTTCGCAAATCCATCAAAAAAATCGCGTGTTCGAGAAAAAAGATGAGGTTGAAATATTCCAGTAATTTTCTTGTCGGGATAGAGCAGTCGAATAGATGAAATCAGTGCACTAAGTTCAGTTGGGTGATGCGCATAATCATCGATGTAAACAAGATTTGGTTTTCTAAGATGGTATTCAAACCGTCTTTTAACACCCAAAAATGTGCTGAGTCCTATTCGAATTTCATTTTCAGAAACTGAAAGGAACTCCAAAAGTGCAATACAAGCCAATGCATTTTCGGCATTGTGTATTCCTGGTATTCCAAGTTCTACTTGACTCCATAACGAATTTGGGGTTCTGACATCCATGTAAAATCGCCCGTCATCCATGCGCAAATTAGATGCAGCATAATCTGCTGATTCAGAATCCAGCGCATAGGTTATTGTTTCTGCCGATGAATACACATCCAAGCCTTCACGTTTCACCAAGCAACCAGCTTGGTCAATCAACTGCGTATACTGCTGAAATCCTTGAATAAATTCATTAGAATCTCCATAAATATCAAGGTGATCAGCATCGGTCGACGTAACAATTGAAGCAAAAGGCTTTAATTGCAAAAAAGATCTATCGAATTCATCAGCTTCAATCACCGTATATTCTGCACCTTTTCCAATTAATAAATTGGAATTAAAATTTGTTGCTATTCCGCCAAGAAATGCATCACAAGGTTGAGATGATTGATTTAGAATATGGGCTAACATGGAACTGGTTGTCGTCTTTCCATGTGTTCCCGCAACACCTAATCCTTTGCTTTGTCTGGTTATCAAGCCCAAAACCTCAGAACGCTTGAATAAGGACAATCCTTTATCCCGAATAAAAGCCAGTTCTTTATGATCTCTTGGAATTGCAGGAGTGTAAATGAAAATAGTTTGTTGGATGTTTGGCAATGTTGAAATTGCGACCTCACCTAAATCTTCAAAATGAATGAGTATTCCCTCATTAATAAGTTCATGTGTGAGCGCTGAAGGTGTTTTGTCATACCCTGAAACTTCCCAACCCAATGATTTAAAATAACGCGCCAAGGCAGACATACCAATTCCTCCAACGCCCACAAAATATGCGCCATTAAATTGATCGAAACTGATATGATCCAAGCGACTCATCTATCTAGAAATTTTTTCTAATTCATTCACGATGTCTGCTGTAGCATTTGGTTTGGCCAACTTTTTAATTTCAGAACTGTATGCCATCATCCTTGATTCATCCGTCATCAATTGGAAGACCACTGAGAATAAATGTTGTGTTGCCTCAGTATCTTTCACTAAAATCGCCGCATTTTTATTTACTAAAGCCATTGCATTTTTCGTTTGATGGTCTTCTGCTACATTTGGGGAAGGAACCAAAACCACTGGCTTACCAATAAGACAAAGCTCAGAGACGGAAATTGCGCCTGCACGAGAAATAATCACATCGGCAGCTGCATACGCTAAATCCATTCGATCTATGAACTGCACAAGTTTTATAGAACCAACCTTTTCTTTATTCATTATTTCGAGCATTTGCTCGTAATAAAGCTTTCCACTTTGCCACAAAATTTGAATTTCATCATGACGAGCTATCTCTGCAATATTTTGAACTAAAGCGTTATTCAGTGTTCGCGCACCAAGGCTTCCGCCGATGATCAAAATCGTTTTCTTTGAAGAATCAAATCCATAATAATTCATTGCTTCTTCGCGTTTCCCATCAATCGACACCATGTCATGTCTGACAGGATTTCCGGTTAATCGAATTTTCTCTTTTGGGAAAAATTTATCCAGACCATCATAAGCCGTGCACAACACATTGACTTTGGATGCCAAAAGTTTATTTGTCTTTCCAGGAAATGAGTTCTGCTCTTGCACAAGCGTTGGTAATTTCAACATAGTAGCCGCTTGCAAAGTCGGGCCACTTGCATAACCACCTACTCCAACAACAGCCTGTGGTTTAAATTCCTTCAATATGCTTCTTGCTTTGAGTAAACTCTTTATAATTTTAAAAGGAAGCAAAAAGTTTGAAAACGTCAGTTTTCGCTGAAAACCGACAATTGTAAGTCCTTCGATGCGATAACCCGCAGCTGGAACTTTTTCCATTTCCATTTTTCCCTGTGCACCAATAAAAAGTATCTCTGCCTTTGGGTTTCTTTTTTTTATTTCATCCGCAATGGCAATCGCAGGAAAAATATGTCCTCCTGTTCCGCCACCTGATATAATTACTCGATCTAATTTCATTCTGCAGCAAGTGAATTAGAAAAACCACTGTCTTTTCCTTTTTCTTGACGATAGGCAATACTCTGAACGATTCCAATTGCGACACAAGTCATGATTAGAGCAGAGCCACCCATTGCCAACAAAGGCATATTTTGACCTGTAACTGGAAAAACTCCTGTACAAACCAGCATGTTTACAGCTGCTTGAGTGAGTAATAATATTCCGATTCCAACACAGGCAAACGTTTCAAATAGATTATCGGATTGCAGAGCGATTCTGAAGATCCGATACAAAAGAATCAAATAGAGTAAAATGAGGATGACTGCCGATACCAAACCAAATTCTTCTACAAAGCTGGAGTAATAAAAATCAGCGTAAGCCTCGGGAATGTATTCTTTCAATTCTCCATCACCTACACCCAAACCAAAGATAGATCCGTGTTGAATTGCAAATTTTGCATTCATCGCTTGGGCATTTGAACGCACATCATTGTCGTTCTCCATTTTATTCATGATACGATTTTCCCAGGTTTCAAAGCGCGGGAACAATTTTAGTTCTGGAACCGCCTTGTGCAAGCCAACCACAAGTATGGCTAACACTACAATTCCAACTAACGTCATAAAGATTTTTGATATCGGTACTTTACCGATAAAAAGTAAGGTCATACAGATTGCAAAAAGCAAGGCAGCCGTTGAAAAATTATCCTTAAGAATCAAAACACAAATAACAATAACAGGGATAATTAACGGTTTGTAGCCTTCTTTCCAACTTGACAGTTGATCTTGTTTTTTTGACAAAATCCTGGATAGATAAATGAGTAATGCCAGCTTTGCGAAATCTGATGATTGGAATGTAAGACCTATAAATGGGATTTTGATCCACCTTCCTGCATCATTGACTTTTGTACCAAAGAACAAGGTAAATAAGAGCAGAGCTATGCCAATGTAATACCCAAATTTAGAAAGCTGCATGATGTATTTTGGGTCTTTCTTATGTATCCAGAATAAGACTCCAAACCTATGATTACATATACAAAATGCTTGAATAAATACTTAAAAGGTGTACCTCCCTCAATTTTCACAAGGATGGGCACAAAACTGTAAACACTCACCAATGAAAATGAGAGCATTAGCAGCGTGATGATCCATATGACACCATCACCTTTCAGGTATTTCAAGTATTCCCTCATTAAGACCTCATCAACTGTATGAAATTTTCAAATTTTTCTACTTTTTCTATCACCTCTTCTCCTGAGGCAGTAAAAAGAAGTATTTTCTTCGGCGCTTTCAGATGGTCAACAAAATAGAATGCATCAACAACCGTGTCCGTTCCAGCGCAATTGATTAGTCCATCCAGCCATTCGTCTTTAAAAGAAAATACAGATGCATCATAAGTGACAATAGAATCAATATTGTTCAACAAGCTAATGTCCTCATTGAGTAATTCATTCACCTCATCACTTCCAGCCATCCAAACAATTTTAAAAGGAAATGACTGCATTGTATTCAATAAAACCCCAGGAGTTGGATTCAACCATGTAAATACATCCATACCCCACAATTTCCCTAACGGACGCAGGGGCGAACCTTGTGCTTTCAACCCCTCAGAACGGGCCTGAAGTAATCGATCATCAGTTGTAGTATGTAGTTTATTCGCCATGATGCTTAGAATTTATTACAATGCTCTTACAGCATCCTTAAACTGGTTCCCTCTGTCTTCATAGTTCTCGAACAAATCGAAACTTGCGCATGCAGGAGAAAGCAAAACAGATTCATCCTTCTTCGCTAAACGGTATCCATACGCTACAGCCTCCATTGCAGATCTCGCCTCAACAATTGTGGGAATGACTCCAGAAAAAGTTTCCATCAATTTTTTATTGTCTACACCAAGACAAATGATTGCTTTCACTTTGTCTCTAACTAGATCCATCAACTCAGCATAGTCATTGCCTTTGTCTACACCACCGACAATCCAAACTGTTGGTTTGTCCATGCTTTCTAGTGCAAACCAAGTTGAATTTACATTTGTCGCCTTTGAATCATTAATGAACTCAATCCCATTCACCTTGGCAACAAATTCCAATCGGTGTTCGACATTTACAAAGTCCTCCAGACTTTCTCTTACAACTTCTTTTCTGATTTCCAGAATTCTTGACGCTATCCCTGACGCCAAGGAGTTTTGGGTGTTGTGTTTCCCTTTCAGTGCTAAATCGTGAATTGACATAGTGAATTGTTCTTTTATGTTTATTGTTAGTTGTTTTTCATCTGCAAAGCCCCCCAGTTTGATTTCTTCTTTCAAAGAAAATGGTGCTGTTTGAGCTGTAATTGTTCTTTTTTCGACTTCTGCTCGAATGATTGGATCGTCATAATTGTAGATAAACCAATCGTTTTGAGTTTGATTTTGTTGGATGCGATACTTTGAGTCGACATAGTTCTGCATGACGTAATTGTAGCGATCTAAATGATCTGGGGTAATGTTTGTTAGAATTGCAATGTCAGCCTTGAACTCCTGCATATCATCAAGCTGGAATGAACTTAATTCAAGTACAAACCAATCATAATTATCTTCTGCTACTTGCTTGGCGAAGCTAAAACCAACATTACCTGCAAGTCCAACCTTAATGCCCGCTTTTTTGAGGATGTGGTAGGTGAGCATGGTAGTAGTTGTTTTACCGTTGCTTCCTGTAATACAAATCGTTTTTGCTTTGTTATAGAATCCGGCAAATTCAATTTCCGAAACAATGCGAATTCCCTTCTCTTTAATTTTGACAATGACTGCTGCTTTATCAGGGATGCCAGGTGATTTTACAACTAAATCTGCATTTAATATTACATCCAGATTATGTCCACCTTCTTCCCATTTTATCAAATTGTCATTCAATTCGCTTTTAAAATTTTCCTTTATCAATCCAAAATCGGAAACATACACCACCCAGCCCATTTTTTGAGCAAGTAGAGCAGCACCGACACCACTTTCACCGGCACCCAGAATAACGATATGTTTTCCTTCGGACTTCAATTTATCTTAATTTCAGCGTAACAATTGTAATCACAGCTAGAAGCACCCCTACAATCCAAAAGCGAGAAACAATTTTTGCTTCGTGCAGTCCCTTCTTTTGAAAATGGTGGTGCAATGGTGCCATAAGGAATACTCTTTTCCCTTCGCCAAAACGTTTTTTAGTGTACTTGAAATATCCAACTTGCATGATGACTGAAAGATTCTCAATTAAGAAAACACCGCACAACACTGGAATTAATAACTCCTTGCGAATGGAAATTGCAAACACGGCAATAATACCACCCAAGGCCAAACTTCCCGTATCTCCCATGAAAACTTGTGCAGGAAAAGAATTGTACCACATGAATCCGATGCATGCACCCACAAAGGCAGCAATAAAAATCACCAACTCTTCAGCAAGAGGGATGTACATTACATTGAGATAATCTGCAAACTTTGCATTGGAGCTGACATAGGCAAGAATAGCCAGCGCCAAACCAATTATAGCTGAAGTTCCCGTTGCCAAACCATCTAGTCCATCGGTCATGTTCGCACCATTTGATACAGCGATCACTATAAAAATCACAATAGGAATGAAGAGCATCCAGCCATAAGATTTATTGGAATCACCCATCAACCAGTTGTAGTTGAATTCATTTCCTTTGATAAAAGGAATTGTAGTTGTCATGTCATCTGTCTTGATCCACTTGAATTGCTCCTCTCCATCATTTTGATGCTGGTGGGTCACAAATTGCTCCTCTCCCTGAAGTTGATAGTTTGCCGGAACACGTTTGTGAACAGTAACATCGTTTGAAAAATAAAGAATACACCCCACAATCAAACCGACTCCAATTTGTCCAACTACTTTTGATTTACCTGCTAATCCTTCTTTGTTTTTCTTAAATACCTTGATGTAATCATCCAGAAATCCTATCACTCCAAGCCAAATAGTTGCAACGAGCATTGTAATCACATAGATGTTATGAAGTTTTGCAAATAGCAACGTTGGAATTAGAATTGCACTCAAAATAATAATCCCACCCATAGTTGGCGTTCCTGATTTTTCTAGCTGACCAGCCAAACCAAGATCTCGAACAGTTTCTCCAATCTGTTGCTTTCTCAACAAATTAATGATGCGTTTTCCAAAAAAGATGGAAACAATCAATGAAGTAATGAGCGCCATTGCTGCTCGAAAAGAAATGAATTGAAAAAATCCAGCTCCAGGGAAGTTAAACTTGTCTAAGTAATCAAAAAGATAGTACAACATTATTTCTCCAGTTTTTTTAATAATTCAATTGTTGTTTTGAGATCGTCAAAATCATGTTTTACACCATTGATCTCTTGGTATTTTTCGTG
>CAISOQ010000188.1 GCA_903887095.1 uncultured Flavobacteriia bacterium | reverse complement strand
CCCATTGCTAATTCGTAAGAAATCATCTGTGAACTAGCGCGAATTGCTCCATATAACGAATATTTGTTATTGGATGCCCATCCACCGATCATGATTCCATACACACCGATTGACAAGAAGCCCATGATGAACAAAATTCCAATGTTCACATCTGCAACTTGCAAAGCAACACTCTGTCCCATCATAAAAAGATCCGTACTCCATGGAATCACTGAACCCGTCATCAAGGCAGTAAACATTGCAATTCCAGGGCCTAAAATAAACAACCATTTTTCAGCTTGGTCTGGAATAAAGTCTTCCTTAAAAAAGAGTTTTCCACCATCAGCTAATGGTTGAAAAATCCCAAATGGTCCTGCTCTATCTGGTCCGATACGATCCTGGAACCATGCTGCTACTTTACGCTCGAAATAAGTAGCATATGCAGCTATACCTAATGTCACAGCAAATAGTGTGACAATTAGCGAAAGCTTTTCTATGATTTCACTTGTTTCCATTTATTTAATCTTTTTTTGAGCAGCGCTGCGAGCACTTGAATATTGTCCTTGGGAAATGACAGATTGCCTATCAATTTTTCTTGGACCTTCAACATTCCATTTAGAAACATCTTTTTTATCAAAACGACAATCATTGCAGATCCAGCCTGTTTTTCCATCCTGATCTTCCACTTCACCATACTGGTTTTTACGGGCTGTTACACGATAGATTTCATTACCGAACATCCAAACAACTGCCTTTCCAGAGCACTTTCCGCATTCGCAAGAAGCATCCATTGGCTTCAAGAACCAAACGCGACTTTTGAAACGGAATGTTTTATCTGTCAATGCACCAACAGGACAAACGTCAATCATGTTTCCAGAGAAATCATTTTCGACTGCGTTTTCAATGTAGGTACTAATTTCTGCATGTTCACCTCTGTGCAAAACTCCATGTACACGTTTATCAGTCAACTGATTGGCAACGTGCACACATCTGTAACATAGAATGCAACGATTCATGTGCAACTTAATCTTGTTTCCAATGTCTATTGGATCAAAGGTTCTTCGGTCTTCTTCGTATCGTGTTTTTGCTTTTCCATGTTCAAAACCTAAATCTTGAAGATGGCACTCACCTGCCTGATCACAAATCGGGCAATCAAGCGGATGGTTTACGAGTAAAAACTCAACAACACCGCCACGATTTTCATGCACTCTTTCACTGGTTTTGTTTTTTACAACCATTCCATCCATTACTGGTGTAGAACAAGAAGCAACCAATTTAGGCATTGGACGAGGATCCTTTTCTGAACCTTGAGCAACCTCCACTAAACATGTGCGGCATTTACCACCTGTTCCCGGAAGTTTACTGTAATAACACATTGCAGGTGGCACAATATCTCCACCTACTTGTCGAGCAGCGTTGAGGATTGTTGTCCCCTCTTCTACTTCTATTTGAACATCATCAATGGTAACTTTTACCATAGTTTTAATTTTAGAATGCTAAATACTAGCGAATTATCCTACTAAAGGTTCTTTTAACAACCCGTAATTTTTTCTTTGTGACTCTTCTCGATTTGTAACGTGCCATTCAAATTCTTCGCGGAAATGACGAATAGCAGCGGCAACAGGCCATGCAGCAGCATCACCCAGCGGACAAATTGTATTTCCTTCGATTTTTTTGTTAATCTCAGCTAACAAATCAATATCGTGCATGTTACCCGTTCCATGTTCTAATCGGTGCAGTACTTTTTCCATCCAACCCGTACCTTCGCGGCATGGCGAACATTGACCACAAGACTCATGTGCATAAAAGCGTGCAAAATTCCAAGTATTCCGAACAATGCACTG
>CAISOQ010000187.1 GCA_903887095.1 uncultured Flavobacteriia bacterium | reverse complement strand
GTATTACAAAACTCTAAAATGATGGAGAATGAGAGTTATGTGGAGCGTATGATGGTTAAAATGGTCATCGAGCAATTAAAAAATAAACATCATCTTCCTTTAAATGCTGAACAGGCTAAAGTGATAAATGGATTAATGGTGAAAGAATATATGAATGAATTTCATGGCCGAGTTGCCTGATAAAAATTAAAAAAATAAATGACTACAACAGTAACATTTGAAAGACAAACGAAATCACTCATAGACGATTTAAAAAGTGTTTGTGCCAATTATGGTTTGGGAAATGATGGCAATGAATTTAAAATTATTACCCAGGTATTCCTGTATAAATTCCTAAACGATAAGTTTGTTCATGAAATTAAACGCCTAGAACCCAATTTGGCAAAAGCCGAAAATTGGGAAGTGGAATTGAAGAAATATTCTGCAAACGATTACGAAATGCTCATGATGCAGTTGAGCGAAAGTACCGCTCACCTGAAGCCAAAGCAGTTTATATCCAGTTTGTTTGAGCGCCAAAACGAAGCAAACTTTGCGGAAATTTTTGACAATACCTTATTAGAAATCGCCAAAGAAAACAGCGATATTTTTTCTGTAGTTACTGAAGGTGGCGAAAAAATTGTTCTCTTTGAAAACATTAGCAAATACGTAACAGACAAACGTGACGATTTCTGTAAGGCTATCATCAATAAGCTGGTTAATTTCAGTTTTGAGAATATATTTCATGAAAAATTTGATTTTTACGCAACCATCTTTGAGTATTTAATTAGCGATTACAACACCAACAGTGGCGGAAAATATGCGGAGTATTTCACACCTCATGCAGTGGCAAAGATTATGGCGCAGTGTCTTGTTACACAAGTTGAAAAAGATGTGACTTGTTATGATCCTTCAGCTGGTTCTGGTACATTATTGATGAACCTTGCGCATGCCATTGGTGAAGATAAGTGTACGATTTACTCACAAGACATTTCTCAAAAGTCTTCTAACTTACTTCGTTTGAACTTAATCTTAAATGATTTGGTTCACTCCATCCCAAACATTGTAAAAGGAAATACCATTTTAGAACCATATCATAAAGATGCCAGTGGCAAGCTAAAACAATTTGACTTTATTGTTTCTAACCCACCGTTTAAATTAGACTTTAGCGATTACGTTGCTGATTTAGATACCAAAGAAAACCATGAACGATTTTTTGCTGGAATGCCGAACGTTCCTAAAGCAAAAAAGGAAGGGATGGCCATTTACCCTTTGTTCATTCAGCACATCATGCATTCTCTTTCTTCAAAAGGCAAAGCAGCTATTGTAGTACCTACTGGGTTTATTACCGCTCAAAGTGGCATTGAACGCAAAATACGTGAGCGCTTGGTAGAACAAAAAATGTTGCGTGGTGTAGTAAGTATGCCCAGTAATATTTTTGCCACTACGGGTACCAACGTAAGTATTTTGTTTATTGATAATGCCAACAAAAAGGGGGACATCGTATTGATGGATGCTTCTAAATTGGGTACAACTGTAAAAGAAGGTAAAAACCAAAAAACATTACTTTCTGCTGAAGAAGAACAAAAAATCATAAACACATTTAACAAACATGAAGCCATTGAAGATTTTGCCGTGGTGGTTTCTTATGATCAGATAAAAGAAAAGAATTACAGTTTTAGTGCAGGACAATATTTTGAGGTGAAAATTGAGTATACAGACATAACTCCTGATGAATTTGATGCTAAGATGAATGGCTTCAAAGCTAATTTAGACAGTCTTTTTGCTGAATCAAAAACCTTGGAAAAAGAAATTCAGAAACAATTAAATGGATTGAAGTTATGAGGACATACAAACTCAAAGAACTTTTATCCATAAAGAATGGGAAAGACCATAAGGAATTAAAAAATGGTACTATTCCTATTTTTGGCAGTGGTGGAATAATGCGTTTTGGGGATAAAGCTATTTATAACGATGAGAGCATTTTACTTCCTAGAAAAGGTACTTTGTCAAACATTCAATATGTAAATAAACCATTTTGGACTGTAGATACAATTTACTACTCCATAGTAAACAAGCAGCTTGCTAACCCATTTTACCTTTACAATTTCATAAAATCACTTGATTTAAGCAAACTTAATACTGGTACAGGCGTACCTAGTATGACATTTGATTCCTATTATAACCTGG
>CAISOQ010000186.1 GCA_903887095.1 uncultured Flavobacteriia bacterium | reverse complement strand
TAAAATTCTGGAACATCAGCCTTATAACTACCTTCAGGCATATTTTTGTATGCTTGTTCGATGATTCGTAAGCTTTGTCTAATCTCTTCCTGTCTTACCTGAAAACGATCATAGGTGTCTCCTTGTGTTCCAACAGGAATAATGAAATCAAAATCATCATAGGATGCGTAAGGGTTCATCACACGCACGTCATAATCTACTCCTGCTGCACGAAGATTTGGCCCTGTAAACGAATAATCCAAAGCTCGCTGCGCAGAAATTGGTCCGGCACCAATGGTACGATCCATGAAAATTCTATTGCGACTCAATAGGCTATCAAATTCATTGAAAACCTTTGGGAACGTTTGAAGGAAATTAGCTAGTTTTTTGTGAAATTGAGGTGAAAAATCGCGCTCAAATCCTCCGATACGACCAATGTTTGTTGTCAAGCGTGATCCACAAACTTCTTCAAACAATTCGTAGATTTTTTCTCTTTCCTGGAATACATAAGTAAAACCTGTTAGAGCTCCTGTATCTACTCCAATAACTGAATTACATACCAAATGGTCTGCAATTCGAGCCAATTCCATAATGATTACACGCATGTAATCAACACGTTTTGGCACATCAACACCAATCAATTTTTCTACCGTCATTTCCCAACCCATGTTATTGATTGGCGATGAGCAGTAATTTAATCGATCCGTTATCGGTGTAATTTGATTGTACGGTCTTCTTTCAGCTAATTTTTCAAAAGCACGGTGAATGTATCCAACAGTTTGCTCCGAAGACAAAATCTTTTCGCCATCTACCTTCAGAATGTTTTGAAAAATTCCGTGCGTAGCTGGATGCGTAGGTCCAAGGTTCAACGTTGCGATTTCCCCATCAATTGTTTCGTGCGAAACGCTTGTGGGTTGATCAAATTTTACTTCTTTCAGTTCGCTCATAATACACGAAATTTATCTACCAAAGAATCTATCATCCTTATCTTCGCGCGTTGCATCTTCCAAATGAAACTCTTTGCGCATCGGGTAATAGTCCATTGAATCTTCGTTAAGAATTCTAGTCAGATTGGGATGTCCTACAAACTGTATCCCATAAAAATCAAATGTTTCTCGCTCCATCCAATTTGCCCCTGAATAAATATCCACTATGGATTTAATCTCAGGTTGTTCTAAAGACACATGTGCTTTTAAACGCAATCTGTAATTATTGGACATGCTCTGAAGATGGTATACCAGGGCAAATTCGCTTCCCTTATTGTCAGGATAATGAACAGCACCAATATTGGTTAAAAACGCAATTTCTAAAGTAGGTTCTGATTTCAACCACGAAATAAGTTCATGTATCTTGGCAGCATCTACTTCCACCGTTAAAAACCCATAAGGTTCTTCAACATTACGAATGGCATCTCCAAAATGTGATTTGATTTTCTCAATCACCATTTCATTGGAAAGTTTACTCTTCATTTCCTTCGATATCGTATTTGTTCAACAACGACTTGTATTCATCTGAATAGCGTCTTCTCATAGGTTCATGTTTCACCATTTCGTGGATCTTCATAATTCCATCAATAATCTGTTCGGGTCTTGGAGGACATCCAGGCACATAAACATCAACCGGAATAACTCTGTCAATCCCTTGCAACACGCTGTATGTATCAAAAATACCACCCGATGAAGCACAAGCACCAACAGATATTACCCATTTTGGCTCCGCCATTTGTTCATAGACCTGTTTTAAAATCGGTGCCAATTTTTTTGAAATTGTACCTGCAACGATTAATAAATCAGCTTGTCTTGGAGAGAAAGACATTCTTTCCATCCCAAAACGAGCAAGATCATAATTACTTCCCATTGTCGCCATGTATTCAATTCCGCAACATGATGTTGCAAATGGCAAAGGCCAAACTGAATTTAGACGAGCAGTGGCTACGACTTTATCAAGTACAGAAAGCTGATAGCCCTCTCCATTGATTACCTGAAGATCTTCTATTTTTCCCATTCTAATGCTCCTTTTTTAAGTAC
>CAISOQ010000185.1 GCA_903887095.1 uncultured Flavobacteriia bacterium | reverse complement strand
GAAACATCTAAAAATAGAGAAGGATCCGAAGGAGATCATCGACATTATAGCGAATTCAGAAAAGCGAAAAATTACTCACTTCGAAGCTTCCCTCGATACAACCGCTGAAGCGGCCACTCGGTCAGCTGCCAATCGAATGATTTTTCAGAGCATTCATGCGAAGAAAAACGACTCATTTCGAAGGCAATCGAGTGATTTTTCATTTGAAAAATTGTACCGAGATAGCATGAGAAGCCTTGAACGCATTAAAAAATTTAAATCAATGCTTTTATTTCCAGAATAATCCGTTCAGCTAGGTCGTTTGCCATTTGCTCATTTTGACTTTCTGAGTATATGCGAATGATTGGTTCTGTATTACTTTTTCGAAGGTGAACCCATTCCTTTCCGATGTAAATTTTTACTCCATCCGTCGTATCGACTTCCTCATGAGCATAATTTACGGACATATACATCAGTAACTGGTCAACATCGATATCAGGAGTTAACTCAATTTTATTTTTGGAAATCGTGTATTTTGGGTAGCTATCACGCAATTCAGAAACCTTCATTTTTTTGTGTGCCAGATGGCTCAAGAAAAGTGCAATTCCAACCAATGAATCACGTCCGTAATGTAATTCAGGATAGATCACACCACCATTTCCTTCACCACCGATTACAGCGTTGGTTTCTTTCATTTTCGTCACGACGTTCACTTCACCGACGGCTGCTGCGCTGTAAAGTAATCCTCTTTCTTCTGTAACATCGCGCAATGCTCGTGTAGAAGATAAGTTGGAGACTGTTGCACCTGGTGTGTGCGTCAATACATAATCAGCCACGGCAACAAGTGTATACTCTTCTCCAAACATAGAACCATCCTCACAAACGAGCGCTAAACGGTCGACATCAGGATCAACAGTAATACCGACGTCTGCACCAACTTCTTTGATTTTAGCTGCCAAATCTGTTAAATGTTCTGGAAGCGGTTCTGGGTTATGAGGGAAATGACCTGTTGGGTCACAATAGATTTTAGTTGTGTTTTTAACACCCAACGCTTCTAACAATGCAGGAACAAAGATTCCTCCTGTTGAATTTACGGCATCAACTACTACCGAGAAGTTTGCCGCCTCAATGGCTTTTTTATCTACAAGTGGTAATGCTAAAATGGCATCGATGTGTTTTTGTAAATAGGTATTGTCAACTGTTACTTTTCCTAAATCGTCTACTTCAGCGAATTCAAAACTTTCTGATTCAGCAATGGATAGAACTTCCTCCCCATCCGCTCCCGAAATAAATTCACCTTTTTCGTTCAATAATTTAAGTGCATTCCATTGTTTCGGATTGTGACTCGCTGTAAGAATGATTCCGCCATGTGCATTTTCCATTGGAACGGCAACTTCGACTGTCGGGGTTGTTGATAAACCTAGGTTTACAACGTCAATTCCCAAACCAACTAAGGTTGAGACAACTAAATCTGAAATCATTTGGCCAGAAATACGCGCATCACGACCTATAACAACTTTGATTTTGCTTCCAGCGTTTCTGTTTTTCAACCAAGTACCATATGCCGCAGCAAATTTAACTGCATCAATAGGAGTCAATCCTTGATCTACTTTTCCGCCAATTGTTCCACGGATACCGGAGATTGATTTGATAAGAGTCATAAGTGATGATTTAGTTCAAAAGTTCAAGTGTTCAAAAAATTCAACTTTGTAAAGTGTTATTTTGAATAGCCAATTTTTCCTGTTGATTTGAATTGTCTTTTCAAATCAATCATTTTCATGCATGCAATTGCACATTCCACTCCTTTATTTCCATGTTTACCGCCAGAACGATCAATGGATTGTTGAATGTTGTTGTCTGTTAACAAACAAAAAGCTACTGGGATGTTGTACTTCAGATTGATGTCCTTGATTCCTTGTGTTGCACCATCACAAACGAAGTCGAAATGCTTTGTTTCTCCTTGAATAACAACACCTATTGCCACGACACCATCCACATCTGTAAATTCACACATGTATTGTGCTCCAAGTGGTAGCTCGAATGCGCCTGGAACAAAACGAATTAAGATGTTTTTTTCTTTAACGCCATTGTCTAAAAGAGCTTCTTTTGCACCTTTTAAAAGATTCAAAGTGATTGAATCGTTCCATTCAGAAACAACAATGCCGACTTTAAAATCGGCACCATTTGGAATGAATTCCTTATTGTATTCTGACAAATTGCGTCCTGCAGTTGCCATTATTTTGTTGTTTTATTTGAAGCTCTTGCAACGTATTTCTCAATTGCTTTTTGATTTCCAAAACCAGGATAATCATCTCTGATTTTTGTATAACATTCAGCTGCTTTTCCAAAATCTTTTGTTTTTTCAGCACAAAGACCTGCTTTGAAAAGATACATTGGCGTTGTCAACTCATTTTCATTTGTACCAGATGCTTCTAGATAAAGCTTCTGAGCCTTTTCGTAATCCTTCATTTCACTGTGACAGTCTGCTTGAAGTCCAAGTGCCATTGAGGATAAATAAGTATCACTCACTTCAACTCCTTCCAATTCATCCAATGCCTTTTTGAATTCACCTTTTGCCATGTATTGACGAGCCAAAATAAATTGTGCATTTTCACCACCTACTTTTCCGTCATATTTTTTAACAACAGGCACTAATTCTTCAATTGCAAGGTCAGTTGAATCTTTCGCAGCGTAGTTCAATCCTACCCAGAAAGCGTCTTTTGACTTCTCATTATTTGGTTTCCAAATAAACTGGCGGTAAGCAAAAATACCAAGTACAAGTATTAGGATTCCACCAATGACATACGTGTAAAGCTTCGTCGTTTTATTCGATTCGACCTGCTTTTTAAGTTCCTGAAAGGAAAAGTTTTCCAACATTGTTCTATTTTTAGACGTGCAAAAATAGTTTTTTTTTTCATTTTATACGCTTTAGTTTTCAACATCTGAAGCATTGAAAAACCTTTCTTGATTTGTGCATAAATAGTGGTTATTCACAATCTGAAATCATCTAACTTTGTATTTATGCATCTGAAATCGGTTCACCTGATCAATTTTAAGAATTACGAGGAAGCAGAATTAAATTTCTGTCCGAATGTGAATTGTCTTGTGGGAAAGAATGGTTCAGGGAAGACAAATGTGTTAGATGCTGTCTATTATTTGAGTCTGTGCAAATCGTACTTGAATGTTTTGGATCGTCAAAATATACGTTTTGATCAAGGGTTTTTTAGTATTCAAGGTACATGGAAGAAGGAGGAGCAGGAGGTTCTTATTCATTGTGCAGTAAAACAGGGAGCTAAAAAAGTTTTCAAGAGAAATCGCAAGGAGTACGAACGTTTGGCAGATCACATCGGGCAATTTCCTGTGGTCATGATTTCGCCGTATGACCGCGATTTAATTTCGGAAGGCAGTGAATTGAGAAGAAAATGGATTGATGGAATTATCTCTCAATTTGATCGTCACTACCTGGACAATATTCAAAAGTATTCCAAGGTGCTGGACCAGCGGAATGCGTTGTTGAAAAATATGCATGAACACGGTTTGTTTGATAGAGAATCCATTGAAGTGTGGAACGATCAAATGATCCGGTTGGGGAATGAAATTCATTCGAAAAGAAAAGAGTTTGTTCAAGAATTTATTCCCGTTTTTCAGGAGCGTTATAATTTCATTGGACTCGAGAAAGAGCAAGTAGCACTTGAATATCGTTCACAATTGAATGACGCTTCCTTTGAAGATTTACTTGTTGCTTTTGAGAAAAAAGATGCTTTTTCACACTATTCCAATGCGGGTATTCACAAGGATGATTTGGTATTTACGATCAAAGGACATCCAATTAAAAAATTTGGTTCCCAAGGACAGCAAAAATCCTACATCATTGCATTGCGTTTGGCGCAATATGAATGGTTGAAAAGACATTTGAATGTTACTCCAGTTTTGTTATTGGATGATATTTTTGATAAACTCGATCAATCCCGGGTTCGCAAGTTGCTCGAATTGGTTTCAAATCATTACTTTGGACAAGTCATTGTGACCGACACCGACGAAGAACGCATGCGCGAAATCTTTCAAGTCGGTGATTTTGAAACAAGGATGTTTAAGGTAGATGAGGGTGTTGTGGAAGAATTGACGCACTCAATGAAGGGGATTGAATAATGGAAGATGTAAGAAGAACGTCAAATGAAACGCCTTTGAGTCAGCTCATTGAAAAGTTGATGAAAGCCTATCGCCTGGATGGTAAATTGAAAGAATTGGATATCATTCAAGCTTGGCCGGAAATGATGGGTATTGCTGTTGCTAATCGTACAAAAAACATCACAATCAAGAATAAAGTTCTTTATTTGACTATGGATTCCTCTGTCATGCGCGATGAGCTTTCTTACGGTAAACAAATTATCATCGAAAGAATCAATCAAAAGGCAGGATTTCAAATTATTGAAGATGTTTGGTTCGCCTAAATTTCTTTGAACTCTTGAACGTATTGAACCCTTGAACGCATTGAACCCTTGAACGCATTAAACTCTTGAACGCATTAAACCCTTGAACGCATTGAACCCTTGAACTACTTTAGTTTCAAATTCACATTCTTTAACAACCTTTAACCCTCTTGGAATCACTATATTTGCGCCGTTATGTTGGCGAAAGCAAAATTGGTAGTGGTATTTTTTGTGTTGTTAAATGCGTTTTTCAGTATTGGACAAGTAAATGCAGTTTACGATAAAACGGACTATAATTTTTGGATTTCACTACCAGCGGACACTGTTCTAAAAAGTAAACCGCCAATTTTGATATTTCTTCATGGAAAAAGTTTGTCAGGATCTGATTTAAACATGGTCAGACGTTATGGTGTCATTCATGAAATAGACAAAGGACGCAGTTTTCCAGCGATTGTTGTTGCTCCTCAGGTTCCATATGGTAAATCCTGGGAACCGAAAAAAATCAAGAAATTGCTCGAGTATGTTCAAAGCCAATATGTGACAGATTCCAATCGTGTTTATGTTACAGGTATGAGTTTGGGTGGATACGGAACCTTGCAATTTGCGGGAGCCTATCCTGAACTTGTCACTGCTGCTGTCGCCCTGTGTGGTGGAGGCAATGTGAATGATGCTTACAATTTATCTCAAGTACCAATCTGGATACAGCATGGAAATCGCGACAATGCTGTTCCAATCAGTGAATCAACGAAAATGGTTAAGGCGATAACGGAGTGCGAAGGCGGCGAAAAATTGAAATACACCATCGTGGAAGGGGCTGGTCACGGAGATCTTGAAAAAGCTTTTCGAACAGAAGAGATCTATGAATGGATGTTTCAATACAGTAAGGCGGTAGAGCAAACTGTTCAACCATCCAATAAGTAAGGGATATTTAACCTTCTGTGTGATGCGGTGGCAGCGTAGTTGGTAGTTTGGTCGCACGATCATGTAAAACGATACTTCCTGTTACGCCTACGTTCAAAGATGAATTTCCTGGAAGTTTGATGACGTAGTGACATTTTTCTAAAATTTCTTTCGGTAAACCTTCGTCTTCAGCCCCTAATAAATAAATTGCTCTTTTTGGGTGTTCAAATTCATGCAGGAATGTGGCAGAATCATCAATTTCGACTCCCACCAATCGGCAATCATGTGGAATGTTGTTCAATAAATCTTGAAAGCTTTTGTGATGAAACAAAGGAATTCTTGACCATGCTCTCACGACATCAGAACTTTGCTTTTTATATTTCTTTTCAACGGTGAAAATGTACGCAGCACCAAGAATATAGGCAGATCGCCATAAGGTTCCGATGTTATGTTCTGTTTTTCCTCGAAATACACCAATCGCGCAATAGCCTTCTGAATTCTTAGTTTTCATGGTGTAAATTTGCTTAAAAATAGTGGGATTTGCGCCTTGCTAAATTCAAAATTGACTATAAATGACTCAAATTCCGCATCTTTGAAAAAAAAAATAAAAGATGGAATTCATCGATAGTGCGTT
>CAISOQ010000184.1 GCA_903887095.1 uncultured Flavobacteriia bacterium | reverse complement strand
CATTGTTTCCATGAAGGCCTCTACTGGTTGTGCTCCTGAAAGTGCATATTTTCTATCAAAAACAAAAAATGGCACGCCGCGAACTCCAATTTGTTGCGCTTCGTTTATATCTTTCTGCACGTCTTCACTGAATAAATCAGAATTTAATAGTTCGGTTAATTCATTCTCTTGCAATCCCACAATTTTTCCAATTTCAAATAGATGCTCTTTTGAGGCGATGTCTTTTCCATCTGTGAAGTATGCTTTGAATAACTCTTCTTCCATTTGATCACCCAGAGCTTTTGTTTTGGCCAATTGAATTAGTCGGTGCGCATCATATGAATTACCGATAATAGCGATGTCAAAATTGTAGGTTAAACCCGCATTTTCTGCCATTTCAAGAACCCGCTCATGCATCGATTTTGATTGTTCCAGACTAATTCCTTTTGAATCAGCTAAATACTCATAAACGCTCGTTCGTTTTGTTTGAACAGGAATTGTTGGGTCTAACTGATAGCTTTTCCATACAATCTCTGTTGAATCGCTTGTGTTCATTTTCTCGATCGCCTTTTCTAAATGACGTTTTCCGATGTAACAAAACGGACACAATATATCTGACCAGATTTCAATTTTCATAATTTCTATTTCGAGGAGGATTATTTCTAAGTATATGATTGGTTCAAATTTAAGTTTGATTTTTGAGAAATATACTTCTTACAGAATGAACAATGAAGTATATTTGAAAATGAGCTATTGTAAATATTGTCTTTCACTGGATTCAGAAAATGTTCATGCCATTTACCATGAAAATCACTATGGTTTTCCAATTTCGGATGACAATGAACTATTTGGCAGGTTAATTCTTGAAATAAATCAAGCTGGTTTGTCTTGGGATACAATATTAAAAAAGGAAGCTACATTCAGAAGTGCGTATAATAATTTTGAAATCAATAAAATCGCTCGATATACGCATGAAGATGAAGTCCGTTTACTCAATAACTCAGGTGTCATTAGAAACAAATTAAAGGTCAGAGCAGCTATTTTTAATGCTCAACAGGTAGAGCTATTGCAGCAGGAATTTGGTTCATTCTCAAGTTGGCTTGAACACAATCATCCGAAAAGCAGAGAAGAATGGAATAAACTATTCAAAAAGACGATTAAATTTGTAGGTACGGAAATTGTAAATGAATTTTTAATGAGTACTGGTTTTTTACCCGGAGCACATCAAGAATTTTGTCCGGTATTTGAAAAGGTATTAAAAAAACAACCAAAATGGTTTCAAGGATAAAGCAATATTTAGTTTTGATTATTTCAATAGTTGGAATTTCTTCTGCCCAAGCGCAATTTGGACTAAGTGGAGGAACTTGTTTATTGAAAGGATTTGGTACGGCAAAACCTTTTGTTGGATTGCAAATTGGAGGCGAGATGCCCCGTGATGATTTCGCTTCTTTATTTGGTCGTATATCTTTTTATGGTAAACAGTGGCAGGGACTCACAAATACTACATACGTGGAGGCAATCAATATGAATACGACTGTACCAAGTACTCAAACCATTACCTATGACAATTCTATGAATTATACAGTAATCGAAGGTGGGAATCGTTTTTATATTGGAGATGGCTATGATTCTGGTTTTGGAGCATATGGAGGTGGTACATTACAGGCAATTTTTAACACTGTAAAACGAGATTATAATTACGGAAGCATCGATATGTCAAAATATCAACTTCCAATGAACGAACTACCTAAAGGTTCTATTTTTAGCCTTGGTTTTGGTCTCAGTGGTGGTGTTAAAAATACATTTGCAGGCGTTGGAACAGCTTATTTTGATTTAGGATTTTCATACGTAATTATGAACAGTGCCAGCAATTCAACTGCTGGTTCCGTAAATGGAATGTATTCTCCTCTTTTCTTTACATTTTGTCTAGGTTTCAGAAAAGATTTTTATTAGAATCCGAACCAGTTTCGTTTATCATGAACGGCGTTTAATTCGTCAAATAATTGATTCATTTCAGCGTATCGTGATTCAATTCCATTTTTGAGGGATAATTCCACTTCTTCCTTTGAGAGTAAATTTGGTGCAGTTCTGAACACGTGTTTACTG
>CAISOQ010000183.1 GCA_903887095.1 uncultured Flavobacteriia bacterium | reverse complement strand
TGGCTGTAGCCTCTCAATCCAACATAATCATCCGTGTAATCGGCAAAATAAGGTTTATACCCAACCGCAAACCAGTCTGATGACAATAACCCCTGTAGGTCAGCAGCGCTAGATCCACCCAAATTAATAGTCTTCCATCCTCCAGAACTGAAATTTACTGCTGCATTGTAAACTACATCGTTGTAACTTGTACCGTTTTTAATATCCGTCAATAAATTAGCATTTGTTGATGAAACTGGATCCGAGACGATTGGATTTATATTGAGACTGATTGAAGATGCATAATCAAAATCTACATAAGAGTCTAACTGAACAGATGATACCGTCGCATTGTTTGGAATGGTAGATGTGTTGAACTTAGCCCATGCAAGATACGCGTACCAATAAAACCATACGTCATCATCAAATCCTACATAAAAGTAATCATCATCGGTGCCGTAAATATCTGTAATATTGTAGGGGTAGGGAGTTCCTGATGAATACGTTATAATATTTCCTGTCCATCGTACTGTATTATTTGGAATATATGTTGGGTCTACCTTAATTGGAAAAATTCTGTCTGTGGAACTCAACCAATCAAATGGAATTTTTAGTTTAATAGTGAGCGTATTAGAAATTTGAGCTATCTCATAGGTGGCGTCGATACGGGGTTTAATCTTACTTCCCACCACCTTGTCAGCTCTAGAATCGGAAACCTCAGGTTTGTCGTACGTTCCAATTATTACACCATCGTTTCTTTCGAGTAAAATTTTGTTATTAATAAGTTTAGCTTTAACATTTTTAGGTAATATAACTTTCTCCTCAAAGATTAAGAATTCCGACTCAGAGGGTAAATTGAATATAAAATTTGCATTCTGAATAATGTAGTCCATTTTACGTTTTAAAGTTTCCTGAGTGAATCTTAGGTCAACATATTCACCATAGATCTTTGTATAAGTGATTTCGTTGAATTTAGCACTAGTACCAGCATAATTTGCTTCTTGATAATTAACGCGTTGACCATTGACATCACAATAAATACCCATATCTTTCATTTCAATGATTGAGGTACCATCCGATAAAGTGCTTATTAATCCACTATTTACATCTTTAGGATAATATGTTTTAAATGAATTATGAGTATTGGTGAAATGAATTGGGGATTCAAGTATAGTGTGAAATATTGTATTCCATTTTCCATCTTCCCAGTAGTGAATAGGTCCCGAGGCAATATGTGCTGTAATCGTTCCGTCCGCATTACGAAAATGTTTAGACACCTGATCTCGCAATTCTATAATTTCTGAAGCTGGATCGTATTTAGCAAAAGGCTCATTAGCCCAAAGCTCGCGATAATTGGGAAGAGTGCTTGCTTCAGCAGGTAATTCCGTTTTCTGCGCAGAAACGTGAAGGTGTATTCCAAGCAATAACACCGCGGTTAAAACTTGGACGGCGCTTTTCAGTTGAGTATGTATCGTTGATCTCATAGCTGTTGTTATTGAGGATTAGAGTAAAGGGTAACCACCGCGCCATTGTTTACAGTGAAATTGTTGATGTTGAGCTTTCGGTCGTTGACTTTGTAGTAAAATAATTTTACACCCGAACCTGAAATCGTTATATTATTAAAAGTAATGTCTGTATCTGTCGGGATAGTTCCGTTGTTAGCTGTTACATTTACATTTTGAGATGAGCCACTAAATTCAACTGTTGACGAGCTACCCGCATTCTGTGAAAATAATGCAGTAGTCGATGATCTAATAAAATCACCAGAGAGTGTTAGATTGTTCGATGCTAAATTGAGAGTGGCATTTGCAGTAATTTCGAGATCGCAATCAAAGCTCAATGTACCTCCCGCTAAAAAAGTTACGGACGAAGAGCTATTTCCTACCTTAATAATGGATCCTGCTCCAGAAACTGTCCAGGTTCCAGAGGTGGTGGGAGCGGTATTATTTTGTATAATATATGTGGTTCCTGCTGTTGTAAAGTTAGAAGGATTACATCCGGTGCCATCGGTATTAGAGCCCCAGGTACTCAAATCATTGAGATTACCGGTTGCCTTCGAATAAAATGTGGTTGCAACTGCTGCGGATACAGTCAAAGTTGCCGAGGTTGTAGCCGTACAACCACTCGAAGTACCTGTTACTGTGTAGGAAGTAGTACTTGATGGTGCAACTGCGTTCGCTGCTGTAGACGGTCCTCCAGTCCAGGAATAGGTTGATCCTCCTGATGCAGTAAGAGTAGCATTAACTCCAGGTGCACACAATTGACCATCGTTCGTCGTTCCTGAAGATTCTGTGACAGCTATTGTGATAGTTGGTATTGGGTTAACAGTTGCAGTAACAGCAACTCCGGCGCTTCGGCATCCGGATGCATTCGTCCTAGTTGCATAATAAGTTGTGGTAGAAGAAATAGACGGCGTTGTCCAATATGTTGTGCAAGGGTTTGGTGTAGTACATGCTACCACGGTACCGTTTGTTGCTAAAGTGGTTAGTCCTACGTTCGTGTACCAATTAATTGTTCCATTGATGTTAGTCTCTACGCCTAACTGAACCGTACCTGGTCCGCAACGAGAAGCAGAAACTGCTGTTGGAACCGGCACAGCGGCTGAGGTCGTAAAACTTGCTTCGGTACCATATGTAGTCCCTGATGAATTCGTTGCATAAGCTCTAACGTAATACGTTGTAGCAGGTAAAAGCCCTGTTAAGGCCGATGTAAAAGAACCCGTTGTACCTGATGCTGTGACCGTGGTGTTTGCGGTGGTTGGGTTTGCAGAAGTTCCGTAGCAGACACCTCGTGCCGTTACCGCACACCCTCCATCTGCCGTCACGTTCCCTCCTGTGGATGCTGAACAAGCGGTTACGGATGATGAAGCTGTGGTAGCTGCAACTGTTGGTGCGGAGCAAGCAGCGGTATATGTTATTGAGACTTCATCAATAGCACCAGCAGTAACAGCGCCACTACCATCGTTGATCCATGTAATTACTAAGTTTTTAGTTGTACCTGCATAAGTAGCCGATGATAAATTAACAGTTTGAAGGGTATACGCTGCTATAGAACTGGTCTGATTCCAAACATTAGTTATTCCCCCTTCGCTATTTCCAGTCGGCGCGCTAGATGAAAAACCTACTTTTACACGATCATAACAACTACCCAAATATAAATCACATCCACCTTTCACTTTAAACTTTAGAACAATATTCGTAGCACCTGCAGGAAAACTTACCGATATGTATGCATGACTGCCGGTAGATGAATTGTTAGAAGCATATCCATATGTCGTCGTTGCGTTCCAACTTACCATGTACAGACCACTCGTATTAGCCGTTTTTTGAGCTGCTCCTACAATCCACCTATTTTCATTAGCCCCATAAGCCGTTAAAGTCCATCCGTGCGCTCCTTCAAACCCACCACTGCCTGCTGGATCAAGTAATACCGCCTGCCCCCACCCATTCGCTCCTGTCAAAAAGATAAAAACAGAAAGAAGGGAAAACCCTTTCAGCCTCCAACCCCGACTGTGGGCGGTAGAGCCTTGTTGAGTGTTTTGCAAAAAGATGCCCTTAGGCAGAGCTAAAAGAGAGTTGTTATGTGTGGAAATTGCTTCCATAATAAAAGTTTTTTAGGTCACATATGCACGCACGCCACCCTACAACGTTGTGAGAGTGGCGCACGTACATGCGATAAAGATACTATACTTTAAATATATATATTAGCTAAATGAATATTTTGTGTGTTTCATCGAACGAAATAGGGTTGTGGTTGAATATATTTTGGATATACAGGTTCTGAAGAACGTTCAATTCGTTCAAATGTTCAAATGTTCAATGCGTTCAAATGTTCAAGACCCAAAAATTTAATGTTTCCCAGAAACCAAACTTTTACACAGAGCTAGGCTGCGAACTGAGCGGAGATGCGGCTCGCGAAGACGCAGGTCGAGCATTAGAGCCAAAGCACGCAGCGAAAGTTCGTCAGCGGTGACATGTGCAACGCAGTGAAGCGATGGCAAGCTCCTTGTAAAAGTTTAAAAGGCGTTTTTGGTTACTTTTTAGGCCTATAAAAAGTGACAGAAGAGAATTTTTTACTTCCTGATAAAAGAACGAGCGTGGCTCGTTCGAAATTGAAATGATACCAATGTTCTATTAGGTTAACGGTAATTACGAGCCATGCTCATAATTACTCAAAAATTCAATTGCTTTGTCACTTTTTTCCTTGATGAAAAAAGTAACCAAAAAAATCAAGGCTTCTCATTCAATTTGACTCACAGATCATTTATTGCGCCAGCAATCGTGCTTCGAAGTGAGTCATTTTTCACTCTTCTGAATTCGCTAAAATGTCGATGATCTCCTGCGGAGCTTTCTCCATTTTTAAGCGTTTCAGTGCGAGCGAAAAATCACTTCATGAAATGCCAGTAGGGAGAATGGCTAATTTTTTGGGGGCGGTGGGAGTATAAAAGATTTGAGGTTCAAAATATATATTTTTTATATACAATTAAGGTTCAATGCGTTCAAATGTTCAATTCCTCTCCCTTACTCCCTCTCCAAAGAGGGAAACTTACATTTGGAAAGAATCTAAAGGTTCAAGGAACGTTCAATGGGTTCAAATGTTCAATTCCTCTCCCTTACTCCCTCTCCAAAGAGGGAAACTTACATTTGGGAAGGATCAAAAGGTTCAAGGGTGTCACTCTTGAATAAATTAAATCGATTGGTTGATTTTTGATTTGAGGGTACTTAATTCAATTACACCGCTTTGGCGCCAGAGAATTTCACCTCCTTTGAATAGAACAAAGGTCGGTACGCCACGTACCTTGAATTTTTCGGCAACATCCTGATTTTTATCTACGTCTATTTTCAAGATACGCACCTTGCTGCCCATCTGGTCTTTTAACTGATCCAAAATTGGATGCATCGTTTTACACGGCCCACACCAGGTTGCATAAAAATCAACCAAGGTAGGTGTTTCAGATTTTACAATGTCGGTGAATTTTCCCATGGCAACTTTTCCTAATTTTCCAGTTCCTTCAAAATTTGATTCACGTCCTCCTCAGTTGTGGTCAGTTTCTGCTTGCAAATTTTAATCAATTCGGCTGCACGCTTCACTTTCAGAGACAACTCATCTACTGTAATTTCGCCATTCTCCATGTGCTCCACTATTTGCTGCAGCTCGTCAAAGGCGTCGGTGTAGTTCATCTGATTTTCCATACAACTAATTTATATTTTTTTGATGAATGTGAAGCCATTGTGGACTTGATTTGCAGCCAATGCTTGCAAATTTTAATTAAATAGTTCCAATTTTTAATTGTGAGAAACGAAGTTTTTGCTTATCTTCAATTAGATGAATACAACAAACACCACACTTTCACTTGAGCCCGCTGAATTTACAGAACGATTTATCAATCAAACCAAACAACCGATTTTTCTTACCGGAAAAGCGGGAACAGGAAAAACAACTTTGCTCAAAAAGATCATTGGGTCTACCTTTAAAAACACAGTAATCGTTGCACCAACAGGCATCGCAGCTCTGAATGCCGGAGGCGTTACCATCCACTCGTTTTTTCAATTGCCTTTTGCCGGGTTTATTCCTGAATTTTTAAGCCAAACGCCTTCCAATGAAAGGGTGCGTTTTGAAAGCAAGGATTCTCTTTCGCGGCATTTCAACATGAATAAAACGCGCTTGCAATTGATGCGAAATCTGGAATTGCTGATCATCGATGAAGTGAGCATGCTTCGAGCAGATTTACTGGACGCTATGGACTGGACCTTGCGAAATGCACGTAAAATCCATGAACCCTTCGGTGGCGTCCAAGTGCTATTTATTGGCGATCTACTGCAACTTCCTCCCGTTGTAAAACCAGACGAGTGGAATGTTCTCAGGAATTATTATGCCGGGATGTTCTTTTTTAATGCCCGTGTCATCGCAGAACAGCCACCTGTGTATGTGGAATTGTCAAAAATCTACCGGCAAACAGATGATGCTTTTATCGCTGTGCTGAATAATTTACGTGAAAATACCATCACTCCCGCTGACGCAGCACTCTTAAATCAATTCGTACAACCCCATTTTGACCCACTCAATGAGGATGGCTACATCACGCTCACTACCCACAACAACAAAGCGGATGAAATCAACAAGCGTGCACTTGCGCAATTGGCTGGAAAAATAGTTTCCTACACGGCAGAAGTCACAGGAGAATTCCCCGAACACATGTACCCTCTTGATGAACAATTGGATCTGAAAATTGGGGCGCAAGTGATGTTTGTTAAAAATGATGTGTCGTTCGAAAAACTTTTCTACAATGGTAAAATGGGAACAGTTTCCGCCTTAGACAAAGACGAGGTAACAGTAAGTTTCCCAGAGGAGAAAAAGCAAATTACAGTAGAAAAATACGAATGGAACAACATTCGTTACTCCGTCAATGCCCAAACGGGAGAAATCGTTGAAGATGTGCTTGGGACATTTGTTCACTACCCCTTGAAATTGGCTTGGGCCATAACTGTTCATAAAAGCCAAGGTTTGACCTTCGATAAGGCTGTGTTGGATGTGTCCGACGTTTTTGCTCCAGGTCAAGCATACGTGGCGTTATCAAGACTGCGCTCGCTGAATGGCCTAGTTCTTTTAAATCCCATTCGATTGAATGGTCTGGCAAGCGATCATCATGTCGTCAACTATGCGCGCAACAAAGCGGATGCGGCCCAACTATCAAGACACCTCGACAAAGGTACTTCGGAATATGTGCAGGCATTTATTCGTCACGCTTTTGACTGGTATGAACTGAACAGCAAATGGGCTATCCACGAGGCGACATACAAGAACGCAGGTTCAAAAACTGAAAAAGGAAAAAACCATTCCTGGGTGACCGCGCAGGCTCAAGCGGTATCTGGCACGGTGGAACATGCCAAAAAATTCCAGTCACAAATCGAAAAATTGTTTGCACGAAACAGCGATCTAGACTTTGTGCGGGAACGCGTTGAAGCAGCTTACGATTACTTCTTCAAGATACTCGATGGTGTATTGATCTCTAATCTGATGAAATTGGCTGAGCTGAGCCGAATGCGAAAAACGAAGCAATATGCAGATGAGTTACGTGAATTGGATGAACACCTCACTGAAGCGATTCTTCGTATTAAGAAAGCCAAGTTGCTCGTCGAACACATTGCATTTGGCAAGGAAATCACCAAGGATAGTTTGTTGAATGAGGAAATAAAAAATTATAAAATTGCCCGGTTGGCATCTGTTCAACAAAAATTGCGCGAGAAAAATGGAATGCTGTATGACATCATAGAGGATGAACCGATTCTTCTTGCTTCACCGAAGAAAAAGGAAGAGCGGAAAGAAAAGAAATCAACGTATGAGCAAACACTCGAGTTATTGCACGAAGGCATGGATGTCAGTCAAATTGCTGCACGGCGACAAGTTTCAGAAAACACAATCTACAACCATTTCGTTGTTTTGTTGAAAAGCGAAAAGATCGAATTAGCTGATGTTTTGACGCCCGAACGCATTTCAGAATTGGAAGACTATTTTTCAGACTACGAAGGTGCTTCACTATCGGCGTTAAAAGAAAAACTTGGGGACGAAGTAACGTGGGAAGAATTAAAATTAATGCAGGCATCTAAAATAATTTAAGCAGCCTTTTGTATATACTTTTTATATATAAAGCTACTCTTCTTGCTTTTTGTTTGTTGCTGTCACCTTTGCTGTAAGTTGTTCAGCGTAGGTTTCAATCGAAATATCTTGCCCTGGCTCAGGTATGTTTCCTTCCCCAATTGTTCGACCATTTAGTCGGGTTATCGAGAAACCCCTCTTTAACACCAGCTGTGGATCGAGCATTCTACGGAGGTCTTCCAAGTGCTTGACCTTCTGTTTGTCTTGCTCCAACTTTCGAAAAACAGAACGCTGTAAGAGCTGAAAAGTCTGTTCAATGCGCTCACGTGATCGTTCAGTGGACGCATGGCTTAGCGTGGACATGCTCGATTTCATCAATGACAAATTTGTATGCTGACGATTGAGCGCCTGTTGAACTGCTTTACGCATAACTTCAGCTGTGCGCATCATTTGCCCGTTTTTTCTTTCAAGATAGAGCACAGCATGCTGCCTTACTTGTTTGGCCGTTGATTCAAATTGCTGTTTGTTCAAAGCAATCATTCGCTCCGAATAAGTTCGTAAGAGCTTACGAGCTTCGGTTACAGGCACACTGAAATCATGGAAAATTTGAATCAAAAAATCAGCCAATTCCGTGGGGGTAATTGCATTCCGAAAAGCCACCATTTCTGCAACCGTCAAATTGGTCGAATGTCCAATACCCGATAAAACAGGTAACGGAAATGTGGCAATTGCTTTACACAACTCATAATGATTGTAGCATGACATCCCCACTTCAGCACCTCCACCCCGCACTATCACTACCACATCGAAATGGTGCTTTACCTTTTCAATCTTCTTCAATTGCTCGACAATACTCGCCACGGCAACATCCCCTTGTAAATAAGCTGGAAAGAGCATCGAAAAAAACCGATAGCCCCACGGATTGTTATCCAAGACTTTCATGAAATCAGATAATCCTTTGCTTGTGTCTGCTGAAACAATAGCGATGCGTTGCGGAAGTAACGGAAAACTAAGTCGCTGGTTTGCATTTAAAATTCCTTCTTTTTGAAGACGTTTGAGCGTTTCTTCCCTTTCTCGTTGCAATTCACCAAGGGTAAAACTCGGATCAATGTCTAGAATTTGTAAGGACAAACCAAAAGTTTCACTGTACGTTATTTTGACCTGTAAAAGCAGGTTCGTTCCTTCCTTCAAAGGCTCCTTTACAACATCTACAAATTGTTTATTGATGCGCTGAAAATTCTGTTTCCAAATCGCACCACCTATTTGTGCAACTATTTTATCGTCTTCTTTTTGAACTAATTCTGGAAATGCATGTCCACTCGGATAAAGATTCAGTTTGTGCATCTCAGCTTTCACCCAATACATTTGCTGGTATCGCTCCTCGATTGTTTTACGAATCGACGAAACAACTTGTTTTAAGGTAAAAATCTGACGTTCTGAAGACATTATTATTGACTTTTCAAGTTAGCTTAAAAATTGTTAAAATACCTTAAAAAAAGAACTTATATGGTTTTTTTATAGGTTTTCGAAAACTTTTTCAAAATCATTTTGTTTAACGTTTTTATTAAATAATTAAACAAAAATGAAACCATGAAAAAATTTCGATTTATTTTTTACTCAATTGCTGGGACAATTTTTTTAAGCGCCCCGGTCTATGCTCAAACCAATGTATTTGATGATGTCATTGCAACGAGCCCAAATCACAATTATTTGGAAGCTGCTTTGATACAAGAAGGCTTGGATATTGCATTAAAAGATCCAACAGCAAATTACACAGTATTTGCTCCGGATGATCAGGCTTTTACAAATCTTGCTAACACACTAAATACTGACATATCGGGATTATTGGCATTGCCAAACTTAAATGATATTTTATTGTATCACGTTCTTGGAGCTGAAGTTCCATCATCCGCAGTAACCAACGGTCTAATCGCTGAACCATTGAGTCCTACGAACACATTAAAGCTTACCCTCCTAACTGATGGTAGTGTTTATGTAAATCAGGCCGAAGTTACAGCGGTAGATTTAACTGCTGACAACGGTGTAGTGCACGTTTTAGGTGCGGTGGTTCTTCCGAATCAAACAGTTGCTGATGTAGCAATCGGGTCTTCTGCGCACACCACTTTGGTAGCTGCAGTAATCGAAGCTCGTTTGCTTCCAGCGTTGACAGATCCGTTCTCTCAACTCACAGTTTTTGCTCCAACAAACGACGCATTCAGTGCGGCTTTAACAGCACTTGGTCTTACAGCGCCTGAGCTTCTTGCTTCTCCTGATTTACAGGATATTTTGTTGTACCATGTTATTGGTTCAGAAGTACTTTCTACAGACCTTTCAAATGGTTTGATCGCAGCACCTTTGAACACAGCGAATACACTTAAAGTAACTATTGACGGAACAAATGTTTTCGTAAATCAGGCGCAAGTTGTTGGTGCAGACCTTCAAGCTGAAAACGGAGTAGTGCATGTGTTAGATGCGGTTGTTCTGCCATTTGAAACAGTTGCTGACATCGCAATCGGATCTCCTGTTCACACCACGTTGGTAGCTGCAGTAATCGAAGCGCGTTTACTTCCTGCATTGACAGATCCATTCTCTCAACTCACAGTTTTTGCTCCAACTAACGATGCGTTCGATGCGGCTTTAACAGCACTTGGTCTTACAGCGCCACAGCTACTTGGCTCACCAATCCTTCAGTCAATTTTGTTGTATCATGTTATTGGTTCTGAAGTGCTTTCTACAGATCTTTCTAATGGTTTGATCGCAGCACCTTTGAACACCACTAATACACTTAAAGTGACTATTGACGGAACAAATGTTTTCGTAAATCAGGCTGAAGTTATTGGCGCTGACCTTCAAGCTTCTAATGGTGTAGTGCACGTTTTAGATCAAGTTGTTCTACCATTTGAAACAGTTGCTGACATCGCAATCGGATCTCCCGCACACACCACTTTGGTAGCTGCAGTAATCGAAGCTCGTTTGCTTCCGCTTTTAACTGATCCATTCTCTGAATTCACAGTTTTTGCGCCTACTAACACTGCATTTAATAATCTTGCAACATCATTAGGTCTTACACTAAATGAAATTTTGGCATTGCCTAATCTAGCAGAAATTCTTGCTTATCACGTAGTTTCAGGAACTGTTCTTTCAACAGATCTTACTGCTGGTCCAGTGACTACGTTGAGTGGGGATGATGTAATCGTCTCATTAACAGGTGGTGTAAAAATCAACGATGCGAACGTAACAACTGCCGACCTAACTTCTGATAACGGTGTGGTTCACGTTTTGGATAAAGTAATCCTTTCTACATTCCTAGGAATAGACGAAGCGACAACGTCAACAGTAAACGTATTTCCGAATCCATTCAATGAATCCGTAACGATAACTGGATTGGATAACGCAGTGTACACTATTGTAGACAATAGCGGTAAAATTGTTTTGAATGGTAATTTGAATCAAGCTGAAGTGATCTCAACATCTAACTTATCTCCAGGAGTTTATACGTTAAGTGTATCAAGCAGCAACACGATCGAGAAAACACAGATCGTTAAACAGTAAAATGAAACAATGGTCCATTGCTCTTGCGAGGACCAAATGATTTTTTTTTTAAAAGTGGGGTTCGAGCGCCTCACCCCGCCAAAAAAGATGCCATAGAAACATCGAAAAGTGGGGTGAGATTCTCGAACCCCAACTTTTTATTACTTTTGCCAACGAAAAATTCAATTCACATCATGGCTGATATCCACACTTATAATTTTTCAGGAAAGCGCGCATTGATTCGTGTCGATTTCAATGTTCCACTGGATAAAGAAACAATGGCTGTAACCGACGATACGCGTATTCGTGCTGCAGCGCCAACCATCTTGCACATTTTGAAAAATGGAGGCAGTGTGGTCTTGATGTCACATTTAGGTCGACCAAAAGAAGGACCTGAGGAAAAATATTCCTTGAAACACATTGTTGCTCATACCTCAAAAGTTTTGGGTGTTGACGTAAAATTCGCATCTGATTGCATCGGAGAAGATTCCTACGCAATGAGTTCTGCGCTCAAGCCAGGAGAAGTGTTGATGTTAGAAAATGTGCGTTTTTACAAACAAGAAACAGCAGGTACTGAAAGCTTTGCAGAAGCATTGGCAAAACATGGTGATGTCTATGTGAATGATGCTTTTGGTACAGCACACCGTGCACATGCAAGCACTACCGTTGTGGCGAATTATTTTCCGAATGATAAAATGTTTGGATACCTCATCGAGGGCGAAATTAAGGCAGTAGATAAAGTATTGAATTCAACTGAAAAACCACTTACGGCTATTGTAGGCGGCGCAAAGGTTTCTTCCAAGATCACAATCATAGAGCGACTTTTGGACAAAGTTGACAACCTTATTGTTGGAGGTGGGATGGCCTACACGTTTGTCAAAGCGATGGGTGGACAGGTTGGAAACTCGCTCGTTGAGGATGATTACCTCGATACAGCGCGAAAAATTATTACAGATGCAAAAACAAAAGGTGTGCATCTTTACATTCCGACTGACACCATCATTGCCGATAAATTTGACAACAATGCAAATCGCAAAGAAGTTAAAATTGGTGAGATTCCTGCCGGATGGATGGGCTTAGACACTGGTGCTGAAACATCAAAGGCATGCAGAGAAATCATTGCACATTCAAAATTGATCTTGTGGAATGGTCCAATGGGTGTTTTTGAAATGGAAAACTTCCAGCAAGGTACAGCTGACGTGGCAAATGCCATTGTTGAAGCAACATCAAAAGGTGCTTTTTCACTCATCGGTGGAGGTGATTCAGTTGCTGCCATCAATAAATTCAATTTAGCAGATAAAGTTTCTTATGTTTCAACAGGCGGTGGTGCCATGCTGGAATACTTAGAAGGAATTGAACTTCCTGGAATTAAGGCAATTAAAGGTTAAAAGCACAAACATAGAATCACCCAATTAAATGGAACAGAAAGAGGATAAGTTGAAAGAAGTCATTTCTCATGCGAAGGAATACGGTTTTGTTTTTCCATCATCAGAGATTTACGACGGATTAGCAGCCACCTATGATTACGGTCAGTTGGGTGCTGAACTTAAAAACAATATCAAATCCTATTGGTGGAAATCGATGGTGCAAATGCACGAAAACATCGTGGGACTTGATGCCTCTATTTTTATGCATCCAACAACTTGGAAAGCTTCTGGTCACGTTGATGCCTTCAATGATCCGTTGATTGATAATAAAGACTCTAAAAAGCGCTACCGTGCTGATGTTTTGATCGAAGAACACATTGAAAAGATTCGTCAGAAAATTGAGAAAGAAGTTGAAAAAGGAATCAAAAAATTTGGTGATAGTTTCGATGAAACACAATTCAGAGCAACGAACCCAAATGTTCTTCGCAACATGGAGAAAATCACCTCCATCGAAGACCGCATGCGCGTTTCTTTGGAAAACAATGATTTAGAAGGTGTTTACCAGTTAATCATGGATTGCGAGATCGTTTGTCCGATTTCTGGTTCGCGCAACTGGACTGAAGTGCGACAATTTAATTTAATGTTCTCAACGGAGATTGGTTCTGTAGCAGGCGATGCTGCCACCATCTATCTTCGTCCTGAAACGGCACAAGGAATTTTTGTCAATTTCTTGAATGTTCAAAAATCTGGTCGAATGAAGATCCCTTTTGGGATCGCTCAAATTGGTAAAGCATTTCGAAATGAGATTGTTGCACGTCAATTCATCTTCCGTATGCGCGAGTTCGAGCAAATGGAAATGCAATTCTTTTGTCGCCCGGGAGACGAAATGAAATGGTACAGTTACTGGAAAGAAACACGCGAAAACTGGCATAAAAAATTAGGGCTTGGAGACAAAAACTACCGTTTCCACGACCACATTAAATTGGCACATTACGCCAATGCAGCCTGCGACATCGAATTCAATTTCCCAATGGGATTCAAAGAATTAGAAGGGATTCACTCACGCACTGACTTCGATTTGAAACAACACGAACAATTTTCAGGCAAGAAATTGCAATACTTCGATCCTGAACTCAATCAAAACTACGTACCGTTCGTTGTTGAAACATCCGTAGGACTTGACCGCATGTTCTTGGCAGTTTTGAGTTCTTCCTACAAAAATGAAACGCTTGAAGACGGCTCAGAGCGCGTTGTTTTGAGCATCCCTCCTGCCCTTGCGCCTTACAAGGTTGCTGTGATGCCTTTGACCAAAAAAGATGGTTTACCAGAAAAAGCAAGAGAAATCATCGATTCGTTGAAGTTCGATTTCTTATGTCAATACGATGAAAAAGATTCAATTGGCAAACGTTACCGCAGACAAGATGCAATCGGAACACCTTATTCTGTGACTGTTGACCACCAAACATTGGAAGACAATACCGTGACAATCAGGGACCGCGACACCATGGAACAAATTCGCATCAATGTGGCTGATTTACACCGCATGATTGACGAAAAAGCGAATATGCGCTCTTTGTTAGCTTAGTCAATGGTTTTTGTAGAATCGTTTTCCTGACTATTTTTTCCTAAATGGATGCGGTATGCGATTAATCCCGGTATGCCAAATAAGAGAATTGCTGCTAGCAGATATCCCTTCGCTGTAAGATAAAAATCTTTGACGCCAATCATGTCAGTTTTGTGGTAGCCTACGCCAATAAAATAGGACAAGCTCAGCGGCGCTTGCACTTTTTTCTCCATTAAGTCTTGCGCATAAACGATTTCTCCCTGAAAAAAATTAATCGGCAACGTAAAAAGTGGCAATGCAATCGCTGCGAAGCATACCGCAAATACAAACAATGGGGATTTAAGGCGTCTAGTCATATCAATGAATTGATCGTAAAATTAGGGTTTATTCTTTTTTAAGCGTTAAAACTTCTTACAGACAATCTGAATACCAAATTCTCGTTACATTCGTGTACATTCGCATAAATGAATCTCTATTCCAACAAACAAAAATGGAAAATCGCACTGATTGCGATTGCACTGATCATGGTTGGCGCGTCGCTATTCGTGTCAAACTCTATCGTTTCCAAGGTTGGAGAGCGCGAACGCGAGCGCGTGAGACAATGGGCAGGCGCTATCCAGAAAAAATTGGAGCTCGTTCGATTGACAGATCGCACATTTTCACAGTTAAGAGAGAAAGAACAAAAAGAAATGGCACTGTGGATCGACGCCACGAAGGAAGTGTCAAAAGCAACGCCGCTCGATCAAATACCCGACTATACTTTTCCTTTAAAAATCATTAAAGAAAATAAGGATATTCCCGTCATTCTTTTTGACAATGAGAAAAATATTTCTGGATACATCAACCTCGGATTTGACACAAGTGAACTTCGTAAATCGTTTCCAACACTTGAATCCGCTGATTTGTACACCTACTTCGAAGATTCCTTGCGAACGCTGGCTAACAATTGGAAAAAACGCAATCCATCTTTTACAGTGGAAGTGTATGAAGGTCTTTTCATGACCTACGTTTACAACGATTCCAAAGAAATTCTAAGACTTGAACGTGAGCGCGATTCTCTTATCAATTCGTTTAATCAAGAATTGATCAACAACGATGGACTTGTGCCTGTGCTTTTGATTGATGCTGAAGACAATACAATCGTAGGGAGTAATTTGCCGAAATCAAAACTGACTTCAACCACGCTTGAAAAGACGATCGCTTCATTGAAAATTCAAAATGAACCATTGGTCATTGATTATAGAAATGGAGAAAAAAACTTGCTTTATTACGACAACAGCGAGGAACTCAAACAACTCCAATACTATCCCTACATCATCTTTTTCATCATTGGTTTATTTGTCTTAATCGGCTATCTGATCTTTAGCACTTTCCGAAAAGCTGAACAAAATCAAGTATGGGCAGGGATGGCGAAGGAAACAGCTCACCAGCTCGGAACTCCGTTAAGTTCATTGATGGCATGGATTCAACTTTTGGAAAGTCAAGGCATCGACCCGATGATTACGATTGAAATGCAAAAAGATGTAGATCGTCTAGAAAAGATTACTGATCGTTTTTCAAAAATAGGTTCCGGAGCAAAATTAGAAGAAAGCAATTTGTGTGATACGGTGCAAAATGTTTTGGACTATCTAAGACCAAGGATTTCCGATAAGGTGAGTATCGATTTAAAGTGTTCAGGTCCGATAATCGTGCGTCACAATGCGCCGTTGATGGAATGGGTAATCGAAAACATTGCAAAAAATGCTGTTGATGCAATGGAAGGTAATGGTCGTTTAGTGGTCAATGTACAAACATCCCCTGAATGGGCACATATCGACATTACCGATACTGGAAAAGGCATTCATCCAAAACAGATTAAGACGATATTCCAACCTGGCTTTTCGACTAAAAAACGCGGTTGGGGCTTGGGACTTTCCCTCGTGAAGCGCATTATCAAAGATTACCACAAAGGCAAAGTATTTGTTCTTGAATCTGAGATCGACAAAGGTTCAACATTCCGAATCTCGATTCCAATCTAAATCAAAGATTCTGGAGATCCACCGTTCGCATTGCAACAAATAACTTCAAAATCTTCTCACCAACATTTGGAACATCAACGTGTATTAAATACACACCTGAAGCAACAGGTATATTGGCATGATTTGTCAATGTCCAATCTTGATAGGTCACTGGACTGTCCTTCTTAATTTTTTTAATCAATTTCCCATTTGAACTAAAAATACTAATCGTGCATGTTTCAGGAAGATTTGTAATCTTTACACGGTTGTCTAGTTTATTGTTTTCGTATTCTGAAAAAGCATTGTACGGATTCGGAACAACATTGATCAACTTCAGGGCATCCACCAATGCCTCTTGACTTCCTGTCACCGTTCTATCTTCCGACATATTCCAACTGAACATTGGTCGACCATTATTCAAGCCTGAAGCAGCATAATTCTTGTATTCTTTGTTTATCCTCAATTTGATTGTAACATCCGTTGAAAGGTGCTTTTGGCCTTGCTTAAGAAGTGGGTATGCAACCCAACTGATACTGCCATACACTTGTCGTTTCGAAGTTGGATTATCTGCTTCGATTTCCTGCATTTTCTGGTAGAGGAAATTAGTGGAATTGAATTCAGCCAGAGAAGGAATATATTCCGGAAAATCATAACCCAGCGCATAGCCGTTGACTTTTGCTTGGTCATGGCTGAACACGTAAATTGGCTGCACACCACCCATCAATGGCACGCCGAGTGAATTAACCAATCTATCCGAAGGATTCCAAATCATGTCAGCACCATTCTCAGCTCCTAAGAACGAATTTTCTCCAAATGCAACATACAAGCGCGCGCCTGTTTCCAAATCCACTGCATAACCCGGGAACCAACCCATTCCTGTGCCCGTGCCGTCAGGATTTCCTTCCTTATCTACGCTTGCACTTTTTCGCATTGCACCAGGCTCACAATTCCCAATATTCAAAGAGGCATCCCTTCCTGTTTCAATAATCGGACAGCGGGTCCATTTCGTTTTATCTGACGTAATTACTAAATCAATGCTTGGCAAGAAACTAATGGAAGCATTCACTCGCGATGAGCCAGGATTCGCTAAATTGTAATAAGCCATCGGCATATAATCGGATTGATAGCCCACCAAACGGTGAGGTGCTATTCCTCCTCCCAGAATTCCTGCAAAAAATTTATCATCGTCCACACCCACCTCATCTTTGTAGCTGCACGGATCAAGGTAGCCCGCGCCATTTGGCAGACATTCGTATGCAGCATTTGACGGATCAGTTTCTGGAGCATAAATACCTGATCGAATCCAATTTGTTGGGAAAAACGCATCGTTATCAGAAACAAATGTTAACCACTGCTTCGCACTATCGCCAAATGTGATAGCACTACTGATCATATCTGTGGTTTTTGAAGCCGCATTTCCTGATGGTCCGTAATATTTTTCTTGATGAATCTGGACAGAAATACCCCATTGCGGAATGATTTGCTCATTGTCCATTGTAATCGTTTGTTCAGAAGTCACAGAATCCAGCAAGGCACCTCCACTTTTTTCATAACGATAGATAACAAAAGATGCGGTATCTGCGCCATTAAGATCGGAAACTACATAATCCTTGAAACGGCATTCAAAATACCCATCCGCCACATTCAGGGGATCTACAACTTTCACATTGAGAGGTCCGTTGTTTTTTTGGTAATAGGGCTGCTCAATTTTACCGTTGTTCAAAATAGAACCGAGCGTCGTAGGCGTAAATTCTAATGATCTGTTTCCATTACCATATCCATCCATTCGCGCAATGACAGGTGATTGTCCATATTCCAGATAATGCAAAGTTCCATCTGCCTCCGGAGTAGGATTGTGCGGAATGGCTTCTATTGATTTCACCTCTCCCATTGCAGCCTTGCGACTTGGTAGGTATTTTTTCTTCTGCCCATCTAGTGCTTCCGGATCATCTGGATCGTATTCTTTGTAATTGTTGTAACCGTAAGCCAGGGCGATGTAATAGTATCTTTTAAAATTGACCAGTTCTGCTGTGCCTTGTGCAAAAAGGTCTTTTTTTACGCAAAAGCTGTGACGTATTCCTTTGTTCTCACCATCCACTCGTTCGATAGGAATACTGGCTTGTAAATCTTCATCGAATTCAAAATTTACAATTCGACCCACATCATCTTTTCGGTCACATTGCGCAACCAATCTTGCTTTATCCGGATCGCCAATATCCGACAACGAGTATTGTTTTGATTTTAATTGAAAAATCTGATATCCTTGAAAACGATAATTTTTATCTGATTGGGGGTCTGACGACACAATGAATGGATCAAATTCTGCATACTCCTCATTGTAATTGTTTGAATTTACAGGATTTGAAATAGTGAGAATTAACTCATTTTCCAGTTCTTGAATAGTCAATTCAGGTGCGTGTGGACCTTCTAACACCTTGAAACAATTTTCAAACAAGGCCTGTGCTTTGTCATCTGCGCGTTGCAAAAAACCAACAGATTCAAAAGGATCACCGCCAATTGACCGAGCCCAACAAACGCCAACAGTTATATTGTTTACAGCTCCTGGCTTCAAAATAAATGGTCCTGCCGACTGCACAAATCGTTTATCATTTGGCGGATTATTGGCCGTTACTTCCGTCCAAGGTTCTTGGGGATTTCCACCTGTACCCCAACCCAATGGATCTGTGTCTCCGGGAAACATAAAGTCGCACGGCACATTGGTATTTGCATCAGCATCGGAGATATGGCCATTCCCACCGTAATAAAAAGGCGTGCCGTCTTTCCATCGACCCCTCAAATAATTATAGAAGTCAGAGGCAGAAATTGGATCCGTTTGATTTGGATTTGCTCCATTTGTAGTATTGGAATAATACAAAAATCGACGCATTCCAAAACGCTCATTGTCAACGATACCATCGCCATAACCGATGCCATTTAATGCTTCATCCACACCGATTCCAAAGGCATTGTCTATCCCATCATCATCTTGATATGGTCCTTCAAAAAAGTCAACTCCCACCGCGGGCGGTGACGAACCATAACCCCTGAATCCAGATTGTTCTTCATCGTAATTATCGCCATTGTAATAATATCCAAGCCCACGATTTACATCACAACCAACGTAATCATCAAAAGGATTTCCCAAAGCGCCATCCGTGAAAAACCCAAAATATGTATTGTACAGGGTTTGTGTCCCCCGATTGATCAACTCATAATTGTAAAAAGTCATGTTATTGATCTCGTCATTTGACGCAAATGCGAATGCCTGCGCTCTAATTTCCATGCCGATTGGATCTCCTCCTGTTTCCGTGTGAATATTCCCTTTGTCGTTCATTACCCACCATAAATTGATGTCGCCATACAGCGAAACATCCCGATCTACCTTGCATTCTTTGGTTCGTTTGATATCGTGCCAAGGATAGTCTCCATCCAAGTAATTGTAATGCCCATCCTCATTGACATCAAAGAAGGGAGCCAGGTAATAATCCTGCCCCTGAGAAACATCTCCGTGCGCTGGCCATTCTTTAATAATCTTTGGAATTTCATACTCTGGAAACAATTCAGATTGCGTACTTGTACCATTCGCAGCATCATTCGCTCCAGCCTCATACCAAGCATTGAATTCACGAATCATGTCTTGGGTTGTCACAAAATGCCTGTCGTATTTACTGCAATTTTCATAAGTCGTTTCTGCAAAGACTTTTGAGAGCGGCCCTGTCCAATAATCTTGTCCCTGCCTGTAACGAAGTGCTGCAAGCTTCAATTGATTGTTGACATCCGTTCCTCCCAACCACAAGGCCGCAGTAAACAAGGCCATAATGCCTGAATTTTTAGGAATCTCGTACTGCGTAAAGTTCTGATTGGGCACTTGCCAGAGATTCCCTGCCGTATGAATCATTGCCCGTACATTGTTCAATTCGAGATACGTTGTTGTAGTTGGAGGGGTGCACTGAGCAGCTTTTAACGGCAATTGCTTTGAAATCACTTTCTCAGTTCCAGCATAAGGTTGAGCAAAAGCCCTCGCAGTAAATAGTACAAATAATAAAAGGAAAGTGTGTTTCATTTTCAAGCAATAGATAGACAAAGTTAGGGTAAATATCACTTCATACTTTTTAGAATTCCAGTTAATCCAAAAAGATTTAACCGTCAAAAAGTTGAAATAAAAGCTTTTGTGTAATTTCGCAACACGACTAATTTACTAAGGCAACCTATGCGACTCTTCGCCAGAACAATCATACTTCTTTTCGTTACCCTTAGCGTATGTTACGGCGGTGAAAATCCAAATGCAGACTACAGTTGGCTCTTTGATCATTATTTTAAATCTGCCCCAAAGTTCAAAGATGAACTCATCCAACTCGATCAATTTTTAATTCAAGGCAAATACGAACAATTAAAATCGAACATAAAAAGAATGCATGGGAAATGGAAGGATCCTTTGCAAAATGCAGCTATATCTTGTTATGAGGCGGCAATTATTTACAATGAAAGTGATTATAAAAAATCCATTCAAATCTGTGACGATGCACTTTCAAAAATAAACGAAAGAGAACATTCCCGCTACTACTTCAAACTATTAAACTTCAAAGCCAAGGGTCTTGGAGCTTTGAACAAGTATGACCAAGGAAAAAAAATTCTAAGAGAGGTCATTAAAAAATCAAAAAAAAAACGGTGACCTCAATAGCCTTTCGGCAGCCATCTACTATCTAGGCACCTACTATTCTGACAAAGGAGATTTTCCAAAATGTCAATTACTAATTCAGCAAAGCCTTCAACTAAAACTAAGGATAGGTGATGCACTTGGAAGCGCTGCCTGTTATTCTTTTATTGGTTTGGCATATTCCTACCAGGATAATTATTTAAAAGGAATTGAAAACATTCAAAAAAGCATTGTTATTAGAGAGAAATTTGGCGACATACGTGGATTAGCCAATTCTTACCTCACATTGTATAAAGTATACTATGAACTAGGGGAAGATAAAAAAGCCATGGCTTCAGAATTTCAAAGTCTTGTCATTTGCAAAAAGCTGGGAGATCAACAATGTGTTTCAGGAAGGTATACAAACATCGGTCAACTGTACCAGCGCAGAGGAGAACCCAAAAAGGCAATGTATTTTCACCGCAAAGCTTTAGTTATAAGTAAAGAACTAGGTATTGGCAACCGTGAAGCCCTTGTTTTTGAAAACATCGCAAGAACCCTTCACGATATGGGCTATTCTCAACTTGCCTTAAAAAATTTAGACAGTAGCAATATCATTCGAACGAACATCGGTGATGAAACCGGAATAACGAATGTATTACTGGTGAAATCTAGAATTCTATTAGACCTTGGAAAATCAAGGGAAGCTGCAGATCTTGCTAGAATTGCTGAAGAAAAGGCAAAATCACTGTCCTTGCCACACCTCGTAAAGGAATCATTGCTTCTCAGGTATGAAGGAGAATTCAAAATTGGTGATGAAGTGAGTGCCCTGCGGCATTTCAAAGCTTTTTCAGAACTAAAAGACAGTATTTTAGACCTCGATAGGTCACGTGATGTTTTGCGCAGAGAGCTAGAATTTAAATTCAACAAGGAGCGTACCATTGAAAAATTAAAACAGATCAGGGCTCAAGAACGAACAAAACAGCGGGAAAATGTCATCCGATATGGAACAATTATCTTACTATTATTGATTGCTTTGCTCGTCTTTAGTTTTTGGCAATACCGATTAAAAAACAAATCAAAAATTGAGTTGGAGATTACCAATACAGAACTGATCTCTACGAATTTTGAGTTAGTCAACAAACGAAACATTATTGCAAATCAAAACGATACCATTCAGCAGAAAAACAAAGAAATTACGGACAGTATACATTATGCCGGTCGCATCCAAAAGGCCGTACTTCCCGATATTGAAGACTTCAAAAATTACTTGCCAGATTCTTTTATTTTCTTTCGCCCAAAAGACATTGTCAGTGGCGACTTTTACTGGGTAACGCAATTGGATGATAAACTGATTTACATCATTGCAGATTGCACAGGACATGGTGTTCCGGGTGGGTTCATGAGTATGCTTGGTGTTTCTCTTTTAAACGAAATCATTTTATCAAATCGGGTTTCAAATCCTGCTGAAATTCTAGAAATGATGCGCGAAAAAGTAATTGCGGCATTAAAGCAAAAAGGCAATTACGGAGAACAAAAAGACGGTATGGATATGGCCGTCATTTCACTAGATCTTGATAAGATGAAAATGGAATATGCTTCAGCAAATGCCTTTTTCTATGTCTGCGGTCCAGATGGAAATTTGGAAGAATGCCGAGGCAATCATTTTCCTGTAGGTATCTATGGTGATGCTGAGCAGAAATTTGAACTCTTTCATAGGAATCTAACCAAAGGAGAAACGATTTACTCTTTCACAGATGGCTATGCCGATCAATTCGGCGGTGAAAAAAACAAGAAATTCATGTACCGTAGATTGAGAGATTTAATCACGGAAAATCATCATTTACAAATCGATGATCAAAAAGAAATTTTCGAACAAACCTTGATTGATTGGATGGGTGATTATGAACAGATCGATGATATTTGCTTAATTGGGGTTCACATTCCAATCATTCCTCGATAGTTCGAACAAACTCCAATAGCAATTTCAGTAAATCATTTGTTTCCTGGAAACTCAAATTTGAATACGTATCAAAGATGTCGTGGTAATTCTTGTTCGGCCCCATCGTATACACAAAAAATGCGGGAACACCGGCTTGTGTAAACCAATAATGGTCTGAGTTTGCTGCGGGTCCTCTTGGTTTTATTTGCGTCAATAACTGTTCACGGACATTTATTTTTTGCAACGTTTCCATCTCTTTGGGAAACAGCGTTGCATTGACGACCGTAATGCCCTCTTCACCGCTACCCATAATGTCTAAATTCAGAACAAATCTCGTTTTCGACAGAGGAATAATTGGATGCTCCACGTAATATTTTGAACCGACCAAACCAGCTTCTTCTCCCGCAAAAGCAATGAATAAGTAATTAACCTTTCGATCCAATCCTTTGAGTTGCTTTGCCATCTCTATCAGCGTTGCAGTGCCACTTGCGTTGTCATTTCCACCGGGAAAGTAAATAGCTGCACCCATTCGTCCCAAATGATCGTAGTGCGCAGATACAATCACTGTTTTCTTGGACTTTTTAGTTGCAGGCAGATACCCAAACACATTTCTTGATTCATAATTGCGAAGAAGTTTTGCTTCAATGTGAACGCTCAATTGCTGGTTTTCAGAAAATTTACTAGCGTCATGCACCTGTATGAGTGGATACTTCAGCTGCTCTGAGGACACTGACCACGTCAATTTTTTATCCGTCCATTCAAAAACAGGCAAAACGCCTGCAAGTGTTTGTGTTAAACCAGCTAATTGTTTCAAGGTATCATTGGGGCAATTCCTGTAATCTAATACAATTGCATTGTACACTTTTCCCTTCAAAAGCACCACCAACTCATTTTGCAGCTGCTCCTGATTCATTGCCATTTTATAGCTTATTCTTGCGGGCTTCAGTGTACCATTGAAACTTGGACAAGATGGGTCTACCAAATAATCAATGCCGGGAACAAGTGTGTCTGTTCCCGAAACGAGTTGCATTGCGCCAGGAAAAGTATTGACATCGTGAAAAAATGATTGAAAATACGTTCGTTTTTTTTTCTTCAGCCCCATCTTATCAAACTCATGCTGAATATAAACGGAAGCCAACGAATCGCCCTTATTTACGTATCCCCTGCCATTGTATTTTGGTGAGCAAAGTTCTTCAGCAATGCGCCTTACATCATTGGATTGAGCAAAGAGAAAATTGCAGAGAAAGATTCCAACAAGGAAGAGCCATTTAGGCATAACGACGTTTGATCTTCAATACGAAATCTTCGACTGTTTCGCTGTCTTTGTCCCAATTGTATTGAGCTGCCAATGAAGAAGCCCTGGATAATGCCTCATGCTGACCAGATAAAGAATCGATTGTTTTAATTGCTTCAGAAAATGCTTCGCTAGAACCCTCAAAAAGTTCATTGATGAATTGCAAACGTTCATTTAGTCCAAAAGAACCAATCAACGTATCGAGTCGCGACATAGCGATCTGATTGGCAATCGATGGATCAATCGCATTGAATTTTTCCATGAACGCATCATTTTCAGCTACTGGCTGAGGATCTGATTTTTCCAACGAAAAAGGTTCGTCAAGAAAAGGTTCAATTTCATTTTTATCTTCTACCAGTTCAACGACTGACTCAACCACTGTTTCTTCTAAAACCCATGTTTCTTCTATATGCGTTTCCACTGTTACAGATACTTCTTGTTCAATCGTTAGCTCAATTTCTGGTGCTTCAGTTGCTTGCACATCGTCAAACAAACTGAATTCAATTTGCGGAAGTTCTGCAGCAGGTTCTTCAATCGTTATTAAAATCTCTTCAACAACAGGTGCAACTTCCTCATTCTGAACCTGTACTATTGACTCTTGACTTTCAATTGAGCCGTATACTTTGGTCTCATATGCTTTGTATCGCAAAATCAAAGATGTTTCATAGAGTGAATGTGCATGATCAACCAATGCATCCATGTCTTCAATTGTAAGGTTGCCATTTGATAATTTTGAGACAGCTACCTCAATTTCCTTCAGTGTATTTTCCAATTTTTGTTGCATCGCCATGGTTGTTTTAAATCAATTTTTCAACATTCTACCGAAGTTGCTAACCTTGTGTTTGAGAAAAACTTCAAAATAACGACTTTCGGTATGTAAAGTTACCAAGCAAAACTGTACCACCGGTTGTAGAAATAAAGAATTTTCTCTTCCGAAGCATGTTGATAACCTTTAAATCAAAAAGCACATGTTTTTAGAACAATTTCCTGGTGAAGGAAGACAAAATGGATGGATTGAAGTAGTTTGTGGATCAATGTTTTCCGGAAAAACGGAAGAGTTGATTCGTCGATTAAAACGTGCCGAATTTGCGAACCAACCATTACTCCTTGTCAAGCCAATGATAGACAATCGCTATCATGTCGATAATGTTGTCAGTCATCAGGGAAGCAGCCTTAAAGCTGAAGTGGTAGCAAATGCTCAAGCAATATTGGATTTATGGTCGAATGAAAAGATTGTGGCCATTGACGAAGCGCAGTTTTTCGATGAACACATTGTCGATGTTGCTAATCAACTTGCTATGAAAGGAGTGCGCGTAATATTGGCAGGATTAGATATGGATTACAAAGGAATTCCTTTTGGTCCGATGCCACAATTAATGGCGATAGCAGAATATGTAACAAAGGTGCATGCTATTTGCGTTTCTTGTGGTAATTTAGCTCAGTTTTCGCAACGAACGGCAAGTGAAACTGACCAAGTATTGGTCGGTGCTATTGAAAAATACAAACCTCTTTGCCGCACGTGTTATAACAAATTAGCACATTGAAACTTGATATTTCATACGACGAACTGATTTCCATTGTCAGCGCAAATCCCATAAACAATCGACTATATGGTCGGTTTTCTTCCATTGCATTTGACTCGAGAAAGATTGCCGATGGAACAAATGCCGTGTTCTTTGCATTGTCAGGAGAATTTCAAGACGGTCATGATTTTATTTCTGATGCCTACCGCAAAGGTGTTCGAACATTTATTGTTTCCCAATCAGTTGAAGCACATAATTTCCAAGACGCTCAATTTTTTCAGGTTGATGATGTCCTGAATGCACTTCAAGATTTGGCCGCTGCTCACAGAAAAAAATTCAACTATCCGGTTATTGCAATTACAGGAACGGCTGGTAAGACAACTGTGAAAGAATGGCTCTACCATTTGTTGAGTCCTACTTTGAAAGTAATTCGTAGCCCAAAAAGCTACAATTCCCAGCTTGGAGTAGCACTTTCTTTGCTTGAAATGAATGATACACATGAATTAGCAATCATCGAAGCAGGAATTTCAAAACCTGGGGAAATGATTCGATTGTGGAATATGATTCAACCGACGCATGGTATCTTCACAACATTAGGAACAAGTCATGCTGAGAATTTCAAATCCACTGACCAGCATTTACAAGAAAAACTTGCACTCTTTAAAGGAGTCGAAAAAACGTGGTTGCTCAATAATATTCATCTCATATCCTCTGATCTAGAGCGAATTCATGGCAGTTATGTGAAACCTGAATTGTACAAAAATGAATTGGAATCAATGCCATTTCAAGACAGGGTTAGTCAAAACAACGCATTACTCGCAATTTCTGCTTCAAAAGAATTCGTGCCTTCAGATTCCAATTTAATTGAGAAAATAGCTTCGTTACCGCGACTAGCACTTCGTTTGGAAACGTTTGAAGGAAAAAACAACTGCACAATAATCAACGACACCTACAACCTTGACCTAGATGCGCTTCGTTATTCACTTGAGTATCAACTGAAGGTGGCAAACGGTAAAAAAAGAGTTGTCATCGTAGGTCTTGACAAGGAAAATGAGCACAGAAAAGAGGAAGTCATTTCCATTATCAAAAACGTTGAGCCCGATCAAATTCATGTTGTAAGTGCACAAGAGAAAATTCAACTGGACCTCGAAAATGCAGTTGTATTGATAAAAGGAACACGCAAAGCCGACATGCAACAACTGGCAAGTCAATTCAGATTAAAGAAACACAAAACCTTTGTAGAAATTGATCTAACGGCAATAAGAAACAATTTATCCGTTTTTAAAAATGCGTTGGAGCCATCTACTAAGATTTTGGCAATGGTAAAGGCCCAGTCCTATGGCTCAGGTTTAGAAAAAATTGCAAAATATTTAGAACAACAAGGAATTGATTATTTAGGAGTCGCTTACGCAGATGAAGGCGTGGAATTGCGC
>CAISOQ010000182.1 GCA_903887095.1 uncultured Flavobacteriia bacterium | reverse complement strand
TTACCTGAACCATTTGCACCATATATATCCAAACCTTCGTCACCCGTATTTGATTGAAAGATACAAGAATCAATTGTCAAAGAAATAACTTTCAGTGACGAATAAGCCCCTGTAGAACTATATCTTGCTGCTATAGCACCTCCTTGCAAAGTACCACTTGCATTTTCAGTGTTACTCAAAAATTTTGACTTTTTAAAAGAAGCTGTACCTGCAGAAATATAAAATGCACCGCCTCTTACCGTTGAAGTCGACTGACCAATTTTGTTCAATTCGAATATACAATTCTCGACTATCAAGCTTCCATTGTACATAGCAATTGCACCACCATTTACAGCAATGTTATTATAAAATCTTGAATTTTTGATTGTCACTCTTGTCGTAGCATCACCCTCAATTCTTAAACCTCCACCATCGTATGCTGACTTGTAATTGTATGCAACCAAATAGTTCTCAATTAAGAGGTTTATGTTCGTCCCATTTACACCTATTCCTCCAGTATACATAGTCTGCCACAAATTGCAACTACTTCCTCCTCCAAGTAAAGTGACATTTGAATTACTTAGAATATCAATACTAGCATTCCCGCCAGATTGACCATTTTGATTAAACATCACATTTTGAATCAAAATGTTATTATCCAATGTAGCATCACCTCCAATTGTAACTGCTTGACCACTTTCATATGCTGTGGTTTGGGTACCATTGTTTTCATACCCTTGAATTGTAAAATCCTTCAAGGTTATATTACTTGTGTTGATGTGCATAAACCAATCAGTATTCACTGCGCTGGAGGATAACCTGTCAAAATATGTCAACCCTATACCTGCTCCTATTATTGAAATTCCTTGTTTTGTATTATCTAATAAGATGCCTATATCTGAAGTATATATTCCTGCATCAACATATATAGTATCCCCTGCGATTGCTTGAGTCAATGCATAAGTCAATGTCGCAAATGGCGTGAGTTTTTTTCCATTAGCAGAGTTACTTCCGCTAGAAGAACCTGGCGTGAAAATATCTCCCGTATTTGAATTATTATCAACGTATAATGCTATTGGAAGATTTGCCGTTGTTCGTGATGACGAAACACCTGGCTCTCTGTAACAGTTACCTGAACTATTGTACGTAAAAACGGTGAAAAAATAATTTGTATTTCTATTAAGTCCAACAACAGCAGTTGACGTTACCGAACTTAAACCGTCAAAAACAACATAACCATTTCCTACTAAAGAACCACTTCCATAGTTAGAATTCGCAGTATACGTAATACCTGATGTTGGATTAGCAGAGAGAGCCGCAGGACTGGCCACAACTAAGGTGCGATTGCCATTTCCCGCCGTCCAGGATAATGATAATGATTGTGAAGCCACATTAGAAAAAGTCAGACCAGAGGGGGAAGATGTAGGCGTACAGGTGGAAACTCCAGTTATCCTAACATTATCGTGTCTGTATTTAGGAGTCGCGTTAGTACCCCAATGTGCTACCCTAATTTGAGCAGTAGTTCCGGACAGTCCGCTTACAGAAAAAGTAGCCATAGCATTATCTGCACTTCCAACGGAGCCAACAACAGATCCAAATTCAACCCATGTTGTACCTCCGTTTAATGTATAATAAGCCTTAACACCACTACTTGAGATACTATTAGCTCGACCCAAGTCCACAGAGAAAGTTACATTTGAAAAACCAACTATACTTACGGGAAGCGACGACCAAACAACTGAATTTGTCATATTCGTTGGCGTTGGGGGTCCAGGAGCATCACTATTAAACGATTCAAAAACTCCCCCAATTTGTTTTGTATATCCACCCATCGGAAATGGAGCGAAATCTAAACTCCAGTTTGTTACAGAAGCCATATCCAAAACTGCACCACTTTTCCCTTTATTGTCCAATGCTGAATTACTAAAATCTTCTGTATATAATGTAGATTGTGCGTGCAACAACCCTGCAGTGAACAAAAATACAAGGAAACTCGCCTTTTCAAAATTCAAATTTCTGTTTAAACTAGCATGAATAGTATTTTTAGAAGAGTCAGAAATACTCTTCAAAACATTAAACCCTATTTTAAATAAATTTGACATAATCAGAATGCAATAGTATGGTTTCACAAAAACGTATTTCTACGCGGTCGATTAAGGTTAAGCAAACATACAAGGTTGTGTGAGGAAAGAAAAATAACTTATGTAATCAGTTATGCCTTGACGTGAACCGAGGGGCAACTGGTGGTGAATGGTTAACCGCTGGCTGCAAACGGTTATTTTAAGCACGTTTTATTTTACACGAGGCAAAGTGCTAATATCGAAAGCTCTTGAAACAGGAATTAATTCTTCAAAGAATCTCAATTGAATTCGATACGCTTGCGAGCGACCTTTTATATCTGACAAGTAATCAACATTGATCAAGTATGACTTATGTAC
>CAISOQ010000181.1 GCA_903887095.1 uncultured Flavobacteriia bacterium | reverse complement strand
GTTCTCTATCCAAAATTGAGAGCACCTTTTTAAAATGCTGCCCAGGTACACCTGCCATCATTTCTTCAAGTATACTATTCGGATCTTCTGTTCGCGGATTGTCAGAAGTGAGTATGACTTTGTCACTCATTTCGCATGCAATTTCAGCCATCTTAGGACGTTTCGTCTTGTCTCGATCCCCACCGCAACCGACAACGGTAAACACCGTTTCATTTTTGGTTCTGATGTTTTTTATTGTTTTTAATACATTCTCCAGAGCGTCGGGAGTATGAGCATAATCGACAATTGCTGTTATGTCAGTATCACTTTTGAAATATTGAAAGCGTCCCTCAACCGATTCAAGTTTGCTTAATTCCGTCATGACTTCGGTACTGTCTTCACCCAGCAACTGGCTCACAGCGTATACTGCCAATAAATTATATGCATTGAAATCACCAATAAGTCTTGTCCATAATTCAGTTCCCTGAATTGAAAGAACCAGTCCGGAAAATTGATTTTCAAGCACTTTAGCCTTGAAATCAGCTGGAGACTTAAGTGCAAAACTATGCTTGCTCGCTGGTGTATTTTGGAGCATTACAGAGCCATTTTTGTCATCAACATTTGTCAATGCAAAAGCGCCCGATGGCAAACCATCAAAAAATGCTTTTTTCACACGGATGTATTCCGAAAATGTTTTATGATAATCTAAATGATCGTGCGTAATATTGGTAAAAACGCCACCTGTAAAGTACAATCCTTCCACTCTGTGCTGATGAACAGCATGGGAACTCACCTCCATAAAACAATGGGAGCAACCATCATTGACCATTTCAGCCAATAACGCATTAAGTGAAACAGGATCAGGAGTTGTGTGCGTTGAAGGAACATCACGGTCACCTATTTTATTTACAACCGTAGACAATAAACCACAATGGTATCCCAAGCCCTTAAACAAGTTAAAGAGAAGAGTAGTCGTTGTTGTTTTACCATTTGTTCCAGTTACGCCAACTAATTTTAATTTTTCAGACGGACGATCGTAGAAATTACTTGCCATCTGACCTAAGGCTTGAGAAGTTGAATTCACAACAATTAGGGTTGTCCCTTCTTTCGCTTCAAACGATTCTTCCGAAACGATAATGTTGCAACCATTTTCAATTACCTGTTGAATAAAATTATGTCCATCAACAGCAAATCCGCGAATAGCGAAGAACACGTTACCCGGCTGCACCTTTCGAGAATCAAATACCAAAGCATTGATTTCAATTTCAAGTGATCCTTTAACTTGAAGCAGCTCTATTCCTGTTAATATGTCTTTTAGTATTCGTTTCATTAGTCGAGCATCAATTCTATAACCCCACCATGAAAGACAGGTCTTCCTGCTGGTATGCTTTGTTTAACAACTTTTCCGTAGCCGCTGACATGCGCGGACATTCCTTTCGATTCTATGAGGTAAACAGCATCTTTTGCACTTAATCCAACCAAATTCGGGACATTGTTCTTCGGTACACTTCTTCTTTTTAGATTTACCTTATTGCTATCTCTTTTGGTCACAAGCCATTCTCCTTGTTCTTGGAATTGATAATCCACCTTTAAATGCTTGAAGGCTTTGATTAAATCATATTTATTTGCGCTCAAGGATTGAGGCACATTCTTTTCTAATTTCGAGCCTTTGTTGATTGCTTCGTGATAAGACAATGCCGATGCATACACTTTGTTAGCAATGGCGGTAAATACAGTTCCCGAAACGATTGCGCCGTAGATATCTTTGGTTGGTGCAGATATTACTACAATGCAGGAATAGATTGGCTTATCTGCAGGGAAATAACCAACAAAAGATGCTTGATAGCGTTCTTGACCTTTCGTCCCATAATTTCCTTGTTCGTTCAGAATTCTTGCTGTACCCGTTTTTCCGGCGATGGTAAATTGTGAAGATGTCAATTTAGATCCTGTACCATCTTTCATTACACCTTCCAAACATTCTTGCAGAATAGAAAGTGTGCTTTCAGAGCAGATTTTCTTTCTCAAAACAACTGGCTCATAATTTTTCACCACTTCTACTCCTCTTCTAATTTGTTTCACAAACTGAGGCTTCATGAAGTCACCATTATTAGCCACTGCATTATAGAATGCAAGTGTTTGAAGAGGCGTCTGTTGGACTTCATAACCAATGGACATCCACGGCAAAGAAATTGCTGACCAACTAGGGTCTCCAGGACGATAAATGGTTGGTGCAGGCTCACCTTCTAAATCAATTCCTAAGGGCTCAGTTAAGCCAAAAGATTCCAAACGTTCAATAAATGCCATAGGTTCCTCACTGTAAGCTCTATTGATTATTTTAGAAATAACATTTGAAGATTTTTCAAAAGCCTTTCGGATTGTAATTCGGCCATATCCTCCGTCATGTGCATCATTCAATGTTTTGCCATGAAATCTATAAATACCGAATGCGTCAACCGTATCATTAATATTGATTTTTTCATCCTCTAATGCAGCCATCAAAGATGCTAACTTAAAGGTTGAACCAGGCACCTCTTTTCTCCCTATGGCATAGTTGAATTCGTACTCACGAAATGTACCATCTTCCATCGCCGTAAGATTGGAAATTGCCTTGACAAAACCTGTTTTTACGTCCATCACGACCACACAGCCATTTTTCGCACCTTGGTTCTTCAACTGTCGCTCTAACTCACTATGCGCAACTTCTTGAATGTCCTTATCTATAGAAGTAACAATATCAGCTCCTTCAACTGCTTCTTTTACAATTTGACCTGTCTTCTTCCAGCCAGTAGGAATTCGTTGCTCAATTTCCTCACCAGGTTCACCACTCAAGTATTGATTGAACGCTTGTTCCAATCCTTTTACCCCTTCAAGCATTCCTAAACCTTCATTTTTCTTGCAAGATCCAAGCGTTCTTCTCAACAACTCACCATTTGGTCGGCGACGTTCTATCGTTTCGTCATTGTCGATGATGCCACCCTTCAAACGTCCAAGATTAAAAATTGGAAGCTCCCGTAATGCTCTTCTGCCCTCATTGGTCACTTTCTTGCGAATCAGCAAATACCTGCTATTTCTCTCACGTGCACGACGAATTAATCGTTCATATTCATTGGCAGACTTGTCTTTGTACATTTTAGAAAGCCCTGCTGCAAGGTCAGATACTTCTGCATCGAAAGTTTTTTGATCCACAACGGTTGGATCCATGTGGATATCATAGAAGGAAACCGATGTCACCAAAGGAGTATAATTGATATCCAAAATTTCACCACGACGAGGAATTCGTTTTACCTTCTTGATCAAAACATCATCCTCCGTTGAAGTAAATACATTGGAATTTTTACCGAATTGAATAGACACGGTTTCAAACAGCACCATGAGCATCACGGCAATAAAGCCGAAATACACAAAGTAAACTCTCCATACTATGTCCTTCTTATCTTTCAATTTACAGGTTTACTTTTTTGATCTTAATTACTTTCAAAGAATCTTCTGATTCAATTAATCCTTTTGGGGCCAGCCGCTCTACAAGCTTATACCTCCTTGTTGATTCCTCCATTCGGGCTTTTATCTCCACATAATCAGCTGTCATTTCATCTAGTTGCTTTTGTGCTGTATCAACATCTTTTGAAAGCTGCTTTCCGTAGTAACCCTTTCCAACAATCAGCAGGAGCAGAAACATGATGAAGAAGATGAAATTCAAATTATTCAATACAAATTCCTTCGTTAAGAAATCGCCATTCATTATCTGAGCAAACGCATTGGGTTTTGAAGTCTTCGCCTTAGAAGACTTCGAACGCTCCTTCTCTTCCTTCTGACGCTCTTTTTTAGTCAGCTCTTCGATAGAATCTTTATCTAGAAATTCGTTATCACCCATTTCGTTGACCAATTCTTAATTTTGCACTTCTTGCTCTTGGATTTACCTCAACCTCCTCCTCTGCTGGAGCTATAGGATGTCTATTCACCTCAGAAAATGGCTTTAAAACATTTCCAAAAAAATCTTTCGTTATTTCGCCGGACATAGATCCGCGCTTCATGAAATTCTTCACCAATCTATCTTCCAATGAATGGTAAGACATCACAACCAATCGCCCGCCGGGTTTAATGCATTGAACAGTTTGCTCCAAAAACTTTTCAAGCACATTCAGTTCTCCATTTACCTCAATTCGAATAGCTTGAAAAACTTGGGCGAAAAACTTATGTTCCTTGAATTTTGGTGCACACGAACCAAGCACCTTCATAAGGTCAGCTGTTGTTTTGATTTTACGCACTGTTCGTGCTTTCACTATTTCAGCTGCAACCCTTTTGGCATTGGCCAATTCACCGAAATTTCGAAACAATTTGATCAATTCGTATTCTTCATATTCATTGACTACTTGCTGAGCAGATAGATCTCCAGATTGATTCATGCGCATATCCAGAGGTGCATTTGAACGAATTGAAAACCCTCTATCTTCTGCATCAAACTGATGCGAGGAAACGCCTAGATCAGCAAGAATACCGTCAACACCATTGTACCCCATCATGCGAAGATGATTGGATAAGAACGCAAAGTTGGATGGAACAAAATGAAAATTTTCAGCTTCCCATGCATTTTTTGCAGCATCCGGATCCTGATCAAATACAATAAGACGTCCTTTGGAAGAAAGTTTTGAATAGATCTCACGAGAATGCCCACCACCGCCGAAAGTCACATCCACATACACACCATCAGGATTGATATTTAACCCCTCCAGGCATTCGTTGAGCATTACTGGTATGTGATACGACGTACTATTCTCCATTGTCCAAGTCACCCATTACTTCATCCGCTAAATCAGCGAAATCCGCCATGTTTCCTTCGATCATTTCGAAGTATTTAGACTTGTCCCAAATCTCAATTCGATCATTGTATGCAATGAGCATCACATCTTGATCCAATCCTACACGTTGCATGTGAGCAGTTGGAATTAAAACCCTACCAGCATTATCAAGAGCTATTTGTTTAGCCCCTTGATGAAACAGCCTGTAGAACATTCTATTCTTTGGCTTAAAAAGATTCATTTTGGAAAGTCCTTCACTTACCTTTTCCCACTCGGTCATTGGGTAAAGTGTAAGGCAATCTTCAAAACCTTTATTCAACATGAAATCGCGCTGAGACGCAGGAGGAAGCTGCTTCCGCAACCCGGAAGGAAACAAGAAGCGACCTTTCGCATCCAGTTTAACTTCAAATTCTCCTACTAAGCCTGCCATGACGATTAATAATGGGTAAAATTAATGGATTTGTACCACTTTTTACCACCGTAATTTTGATTGTTAATAAATTCTAACGTAGAAACAATTATTTTGTTACAATAAAGATGTGTAAAAACTAACTAAGTTATTGATTTTCAATATTTTTAAGATGTGTGGTAATTTGTGGTAATAAATTTTTAATTTGGTTTTTGAAGAGGTTTTCAACAATTGATTTTCGCTTTATAAACAACAGGCCCTAACCACTCCAAAAGGTTTGCTTAATTTTGGAGAATGTCAAAAGACTTAAAGAACTGGTTTTTGCTTCTCCTCTTAGCTTGTATTTGGGGCAGCTCATTTATCCTTATGAAAAAAGGGATGTATACTGATTCCGGCGAAGTCGTCTACACAGACATGCAAGTTGGAAGCTTGAGAATGTTTTTAGCTGGTATTGCGCTCATTCCATTCGGAATTATAAACCTTAGAAAGATTAAAAACAGTAAACAATTTATATCGCTCGCAGCAGTGGGATTTGCGGGAAATTTTTTTCCAGCATTTTTATTTACTTATGCAGAGACTGGGATTTCCTCTGGCTTTGCCGGAATGCTCAACAGCTGCACGCCCATATTCACAATCCTTCTTGGAAGTATATTTTATAATTCCAAATTCACGAAAATTCAACTTGCAGGGGTAGTTTTAGGCACTATCGGAATAATCTCACTCATGATTGCAGGAAGATCCATTAGCATGACGGGGGGATGGATCCATATTTTAGCCGTCGTAGCAGCAACATTTCTTTACGCAACAAGCTTAACTACAATTAAATTCCAATTGCAATCGTTTACTTCTTTTGAAATTACCACACTCGCATTTTCGATTGTTTTTCTGCCCGCATTATTAGCCAATTATTTGACAGGCACCTACACTACAACCTTTTCTCATCCTGAAGCATCTACAAGCTTGTTATACATTGGAATACTTTCTATTATTGGAACTGCCATTGCAGTCATCCTTTTCAACATACTCATCAGCAACTCTTCCGCTTTGTTTGCAAGCAGTGTAACCTATATCATTCCGATTGTTGCAGTCAGTATTGGCCTGGGTTTCGGTGAGAGAATTCATCCTGGACAGGTGCTTTCCATGCTCCTGATTTTAAGTGGCGTGTTTGTAGCAAACTACGGACAGAAAATTTTTTCATCGCAAAAAGAGGTGAATAATAGCTGACAATGTTGTGTTATTAACTTTTTTAGCTATATTTGCCTCCCAAATTTTAGGGAAATTAATTAAAAACAAAGCTATATGTACGCAATTGTAGAGATAGCAGGGCAGCAAT
>CAISOQ010000180.1 GCA_903887095.1 uncultured Flavobacteriia bacterium | reverse complement strand
TTTAAAAGCTCTTCATCAAAAACATACCACGAATTAGCACCGAAGGTAAATGAAAAAGCTTGTTCTGCACATCAGTACCGAAGCGCTTTCCGATTTGGAACAAATATGGATCCACACACTGAAAAAATGGTCTAAAGAGCAAGCTGACAGGTATTACTCCTTGTTAATTGATGACATCGAGTTTTTACAATCTAATTATAACACGGGTAAGTCTGCTGAATACATTCGCCCTGGATATAGAGTATCATTTGTAAAATCTCATATCATTTTCTACAAAATAGTTGATGACCAAAAATTGGAAGTAATCAGGATATTGCACCAAAGCGTGAATATTGATAAATGGTTAAAATAGAATGTCTTTAAGCCACTTCTAGCAAAGGACCCATAAGAATGCTTGGATGTGAAGGCACATAATCTTCTTCTCCTTTTTGACTGACTGATGTCTTTAACATAAGGATATTATTACCTAACTTTATCCATATGAAGCGATTATCCGTCTTAGTTTGTTTTGTTTTTGTGCAATTTAGTGCTATTTGCCAAGTTACTGCATCTGATTGCGGTACTGCCGTAAACATCTGCCAAGACGCAAATTTTGCCGTTGATCCAAACGGTTTTGGTGGACTAGATGAACTAATTGTTGGAGGTATTAGTAACCCTGCTGTAAATCCGGCATCTAGCAATTCAGGTTGTTTGCTTGCCGGAGAATTGAACCCAACTTGGATGATTGTGAACGTAGCAGGCTCTGGTACTTTAGAATTTTCTTTTGGGGCAGATAACAGTTCAGGATGCTTTGATTGGATCATGTGGCCTTATGACAGTAGCAGTTGCAATGATATTTTATTGGACCAGCTAGCACCTGTGCGCTGTAATTGGAACGGCTTATGTGAGGGCTTTACAGGCATAGGCACACCTTTGCCCGCCGGAGGTGATTCCTCAAATTTTGAACCTGAGTTAAATGTTCTTGCCGGAGAACAATATCTAATCTGTCTTTCTAATTTCAGTGCGCAAACAACTAATGTACCTTTAAATTTTTTTGGCACAGCGTTGATTTCTTGTGACGCCTACTTGCCAGTTAATATCAACGATACGACCATTTGCCCAGGAGAAGCTGCTGTTTTAACTGCTGATGCCAATGGAGCATCTTCCTATCTATGGTCACCAGGTGGCCAAACTACAGCAACAATTATAGTCAATCCGTTAGTTTCTACCACCTATACCTGCACTGTTACCGGAATAAATAACCTCGGTAACCAAGCAACCGGATCTGCGAGCGCAACGGTAACTGTACTTGCGGTCAATGATACGCTTTGCGGTTGTTTCATTCAGGCCAGTAACAATGGTCCAGTTTGCGCTGGTGATTCTGTCCAACTCACGGCTACATCACTTTCTAGTGGATCCTACAATTGGTTTTTTTCAGGAAATTCGGTAACAACTGATCAACAGTTTTTCATAAATGATGTAATGCCAGGAAACTATTTGTTTACCTTACAAGGAACAGATAGCAGTGGGAATACATGTAATTCATCGACTGAAGTAACCGTTTATTCGCTTCCTACAGTAAGTTCAGGATCTGATACAGTTATTTGTGCAGGTTCAACGGTCATACTAACAGCCACCGGAGCAAGCACCTACATTTGGACCCCAAGTGGAATTGTCAATGGCGAGGCATTTACTCCAGGCAACACGGGAACTTATATTGTGACTGCCACTGATACGAACGGTTGTATTGATTCAGATAGTATTCAAATTACGGTTTTACCAATTCCAGTAGCCAGTTTTACAGCAGTTCCATCCTCTGGAGTTATAGGAACACCTATTTCATTTTTAAATCTAAGCCAAAACGGAATAAGTTACGTATGGGACTGGGGTAATGGAGACAGTTTACTGGTGCTTACTTTAGCGAATCAAACCACTACGTTTAATTCTCCGGGGGTGTATTTTGTGACCTTGACAGCAAGTAACAATATTTGTTGGGATACAGCTTCTGTTTGGGTAACAATAGCCGCACCCTTGGTTCAGATCATTGAACCAAACGTATTTACACCTAATGGAGATGGATCGAACGATGCATGGGGGATATCAACACAGCATATGCTAAACCTAAGGGTGCTCATCTTAAACCGATGGGGCAATCTAATTACAGAACTAGGCATAGATGAAACCTGGAATGGATTGGTTAATGGAAAGATGGCTGAAGAAGGTGTATACTTTTACCGCTACGAAGGTACAGATGTGTATGGGGTCTTTCACGATGGCCATGGGCATTTTACCTTAGTCAATGATTAATCTATGCCGAACCTCACTAACTTCCTCCAAAGCGGCTTACAAGAATCCTTCTTCAATTTGGTGTTGTATGCTTTTTTTGGAGTAGCCGTTTTTTTATCGGTTTGGGTTCTATTGAAAAACAAATGGCGTTGGCGTAGAATTCAACCCAATAATGAGCAACGCAAGCATTTTTTCAGGCATGATATATTGTACTCTTTCGGTTCAATTCTATTGGCTGGTTTTTTAACTGCTATTATTACACTGCTAGATCAATTGGGGTACATGAAATTGTACTGGGATTTCAATACACACAGTATTGTTTGGGGAGCGCTTCAACTTTTTGTACTTATTCTTTTTACAGATGCCTATTTCTATTGGACGCACCGTTGGATGCATCACCCAAAGATTTACCGTTGGGTGCATAAAACGCATCATAAAAGTACGGATCCATCCCCATTAACCATTTTTGCTTTTCATCCATTGGAAAACTTGATAGAATTTCTCCCATTTATTCTTCTTCCGATGCTCATTCCCATTTACTGGCCAGTGTTATTTCTTTGGCAAGTTCTTGATTTACTAAATAATGTTGTAGGTCATCTAGGCTATGAGATTTATCCAAAGAATTGGGTACGCCTTCCGTTTTTAAAGTACAAAACCGCCTCTACCCATCACAACATGCATCACGAACAATTCAATGGGAATTATGGCTTGTATTTCACCTTTTGGGATAAATGGATGAAGACGGAAATTAAGGACTACACGGATAGGTTTGACGCGGTATACAAGAGTAAATAATGTACGGAACAACAATGGGTTGATATGAATTCGGATTGTTTAATGGGGCGTTTATATTACCCAGATC